>JAQGKJ010000632.1 GCA_028290165.1 Bradyrhizobium sp.
AGGCCGCCGAACGGTCCGTGCTCGGTGGTGAACGCATAGTCCTCGATCCTGCCGTTGTCGAAGGCGCCCTGCTCCGCCATCACCAATGGCGTATCGGAGGACGCACCGAAGCCGAAGATGCTGACGACGCCGGGCTTGATCTCCTGGGCGGCGCGGCGCGCGATGATCTTGTCCGGGCCGAAGGGGACGCCGGGAATCTTCGACAGATCGAACGGTTGTCCGCCGAGATAAGCGACGTCATGCGCCACTTCCGTGGTCATCATCTGCTGCGGGTCGAGCACTACATGATCGACCAGCACGCCCGGAATTCGCACCGCCTGGGCGCGGCGGGTTCCACGCGCCACCCGCTGCGAGACCTGCGCAATCACCAGCCCGCCGCAGGCCTTCGCCGCCAGCGCCAGCGCCAGCGAAGAGGACAGCAATGCCTCGCTCTCGAACGACAGGTTTCCGGCATCGTCCGCTTCGCCAGCGCGGATGATCGCAACATCGATCTTCCAGGTCGGATAGAACAGATGCGGCTTGCCGCGAAATTGAATTTTTTCGACCAGACTGTCGGTCGAGCGCGCGGTCAGCCGGCCGCCGGTCTGGTCCGGATCGATATAGCAGCCAAGTCCGATTTCGGTCATATAGCCCGGGCTGCGGCGCGCGACTTCGCGCAACCAATGCATGCTGGCGCCGATCGGCCAGCTATAGGCCTCGATCGCATTCTCCCGGATCAGCCGCATCAGTTCGGGGCGCTTGCCGGTCGCGGGATTAAGCGGATTGATATAGGAGCCCGACACGATCCTTTTCATCAAGCCTTCGATTGCGACATGATCCATGCCGCGAATGCCGACGCCGTCGCCGGTACCGCAGGGAAAATAGAACGTCAGATCGCGCGGGCTGGCTTCACGCTGGAATCGCGCGGCCAGGCTCTTGAGCACCAGATCAGGCGTGATCCAGCCGATCACGCCGACGCTGGCAACGGTCTGGCCGTCCTTGATGGCTGCGACCGCGGTCTCGACAGAACAGAACTTGTTCATCACATCATCCCTCGAACGATTTAGACTTTCATGCCGAATTTTCGCAGCGTCGCCTTCGACGCGTCGTCCTGACAATTTTCGGCAAAGATCCGGTTGGCCAGCATGTCACTGGCTTCCGCGCTGCCGTTGATCAGCGGCGCAAAGAAGCGCTTGGTGCTGGCGACGGCGACACGCGGCAATGCTGCGAGCCGGCCGGCCAGCGCGATGGCTTCGTTCTCGACGTCAGCCTGCGGCACCAGATAGTCGGCCAGCTTCAGTTGATGCGCCTCGGTTCCAGTGATCGGCTCGCTCGCCCATACCAGGCGGCGGGCCGCGACCGGTCCAATCCGCACGGTGAGCGATGCCAGCGCCCAGGGAGGCAGCCAGCCGTTCGGCACCTCCGGCATGTGCCAGCGACATTCCGGATGCGTGACAATCAGGTCGCAGCCGGCGGCGAGGCCGACGCCGCCGCCAAGCGCGAAGCCGCTGACCGCGGCGATCACGGGCTTCTCCATGAAACCGATCGCGCGCACCACCCGCGCCGTCTCGGCCTCATGCGCGCACATCTGCGCGACGTTCATGGTGGCCAGTTCCTTCAAATCGCTGCCGGCACAGAAGCCGGGGGCGGTCGCGGAAAGGACGATGGCGGCGACACCGTCATCGCGGTCGAGCTCGTCGAAGGAATCGCTGAACGCCTGCATCAGTTCGGTGCCGAGCGCATTGCGCCGGTTTGAACGGTCGATGGTCAGGATGGCGACTTCACCTTGCTGCCTGCGATTTAACATGGGACGACCTTTCGCTTTCTATCTCTGCTGACGTCACGCATGGGCCGCCTCCGCGGGTGCTGCGCCGAAATACAATTGCTCGACGATCGGGGAGGATTTTAGCTGTTCCGGGGTGCCCGCCGCCGATATCGCGCCGGCGGCGAGCACATAGGCGCGGCCCGCAACATCGAGCGCCATCGCCGCGTTTTGCTCAGCGAGCAGGATCGTCATGCCCTCCCGCGCCAGTTTCGTGATGGTGAGCGATATCTCCTCGACAATCACCGGCGCGAGGCCAAGCGTCGGCTCATCGAGCAGCAGGCATTTCGGTTTCGCCATCAATCCCCTGGCGATCGCCACCATCTGCTGTTCGCCGCCGGACAACGAGCCGGCGCGCTGGTTGCGGCGCTCGCCAAGCCTGGGAAACATCGCGAACATCGCGTCGATGTCATGCTGGATATCGTTGCGATCGGGGCGGTGATAGGCGCCCATGGTCAGATTTTCGAGCACGGTGGATTGCGCGAAGACCTGGCGGCCCTCCGGCACTAATGCTATGCCGAGGCGAACACGCCTGGGCGTCGACAAGGATTCGATCTCGATGCCGTCGAGCCTGATCGACCCCGAGGTGGCGCGCTTCAATCCGGCGATCAGCCGCATCGTGGTGGATTTGCCCGCCGCATTTGCGCCGATCAGTGCTGCCACCTCGCCTGCCGCAACCCGGAGGTCGACCGAACGCAAGACCTGATTCTTGGCGTAGTGCGCGTTTACGGATGAAAGCTCAAGCATGATGGCTTCGTCCCAGATAAGCTTTCACCACGCCGGGATCGGCCAGCACATCGTGCGGACGGCCGGCGGCGATCTTGCAGCCTTGTTGAAGTGCGATGGCCTGATCGGCGAACTTGGCGAGAAACGCCACCTTGTGATCGATGATGCACAGCGTCGTGCCATGCGCGCGGAGGTCGCGGAGAACGTTTTCCAGGTTCTGGATCTCGTCGTTGCCGAGCCCCGAGGCCGGCTCATCGAGCAGCAGCAACTCCGGCTCACACATCATCGCCATGGCGACGCCGAGCATCTTTTCCTCGCCATAGGACAATTCGGCCGCGGGTTTTGCCGACGACTGCTGCAGGCGGCACAGCATCAGCGCCTTCTCCGCTCGCGCGCGCAAGGTGGCTTCGCGTTTGTGGGGTGACAAAAAGCTTCGCAACCGGCTGTGACCCTTCATCCGCGTGAAGGCGAGGAAACTCGCGATCATCACGTGCTCGAACACCGAAAGTTCGGAAAACAACTGCGGATTCTGGAAGGTCTTGATCACGCCCAGCGCAGCGATGACGTTGGGCCGCTCGCCCGCAATGTCCTGCCCCTTCCAGAACACGCGGCCACTGCTCGGCACCAACAACCCGGCGAGTAGGCTGAGCAGCGTGGTCTTACCGGATCCGTTCGGCCCGAAGATGCCGATGATCTCGCCTTTTTCGATCGAGAACGACACATCCGACACCGCGACCAGGCCGCCGAAACGCTTGGTGAGATTTTCGACCTTAAGCAGCATGGACCCGCCCCTTGAGCAGTCCGGCGGCGAGGGCGACGATGCCGCGCGGCATCAGCAGGATGACGAGGATCAGGATCATGCCGTAGACCGCAACGCGCATTTCTGCGGGCAGCTCAATCAGATGCGGCAACGAGGTCAGCACCAGTGCGCCGACCACCGGCCCCAATATCGTCGAGACACCACCCAGCAGCACCATGGCGATGGCGTCGAGCGATTGGGTTACCGCCAGATAGGCTGGCTCGATATAGCCGGTGTAGAAACCGTACAGCGCGCCGGCAAAGGCGGCGATCACGTTCGAAATCGTGAATGCCAGCAATTTGTAGCGGAAGGTGTCGATCCCGAGCGTTTGCGCGAGGTCCTCGTTGAGGCGGATCGCGGAAAAATTCCGGCCGATCCAGGAGCGCATCAGCAGCACCGAAAAGATCAGAATCGCGGTCAAGCAAACCAGAGTGAGGAAATACCACGGCACGGTTTGCTCGATCTTGACGACGCCACTTCCAGGCAGCCAGACCGTCGGCTTTTCCAGGACCAGCATGCCCAGCGTGCCATTGGTTACGCTGGTCCAGTTCAGCGCCACCAGCCGGCACAACTCGGCGAAGGCCAGCGTTACCACCGCGAAGTAGAATTCCTTGAGGCGAAACTTGAAACAGATCCAGCCGATCACGATCGAGACCACAATGACGGTGCCGACGGCCACCAGGAAGCCGAGCCAGAACGAAATTCCGAACCGCAGCATCGAAAGAAACGTGACGTAGCTGCCGATGCCGAAGGCCGCGGCATGAAACATCGTCAATTGCCCAGCGCCGCCGAACACGATGTTGAATCCGATCGCAAGGATGCTCAGAACAAAGGTAAAGATCAGGACGGTCAGGACCACATCGCTGTGGACCACGAGCGGCAGCAGGTAGAGCGGAATCAGGAACAGCAGCGTTTTCACTTCTGGCTCCCGAACAGGCCGGCGGGCCGGAACAACAGGATCGCCACCAGAAACACGAGGCCATAGGCATCGCGGAACGCCGATGGCAGATAGAGTGAGCCGACCGACTCGGTCACCCCGAGAATGACGCCGCCGGCGAGCGCGCCGAGCAGGTTGCCGACGCCGGCAAGGATTGCGGCCTCAACGCCTTTGAGGATGAACAGGCCGCCCAGCGACGGCTCCAGCGAAAACAGGCTGGCGTACAGCGCGCCCCCAAAACCGGCCAGCGCGCAGGAATAGACCACCACGCCGGTCTGCAGCAGTTTTGTGGGAACCCCCATCAGCATGGCGGCTTCCGGGTTTTGCGCGTAGGCGCGCGTGGCCCGGCCAAGCCATGCTCGCGATAGCCCAAGCCAGGTCAGCCCGATCACCGCCACCAGCAGCAGGAACGCCACTGCCTTCATGCGCGGCAGGGTGATGGCGCCAAGGCTCCATGATCCCGCGATCACGATATCCATGCTCTTGGGCGTGGTCGTGAACAACAGCAGCGCGCCGCTCTCCATCACCGAGATCAGGCCGATCGAGACCAGAAGGCCGTTGACGAGATTGTTTCGGGTAAATCGAAACAACGCCTGATCGGCGATCAGTCCGGCCACGGCGGCCAGCGCCACCGCGAGCACCACCGCGACCGGAAACGGCAACAGCGCCAGATCGGTAAAATACCAGGTCGCATAGGCGCCGATCATCATGAACTGACCGAGCGCGAAATTCACGATACCGGTAATGCCAAACGTCATCGTCACGCCGAGCGCGATAATTCCGTAGAGCGAGCCGAGGATGATGCCGTTGAGGATCTGCCCGACAACAACTTGCAGCATGCTTATGGCTCGACGTGCACCACTTCCTTGGCGCCGCCCTTCTTCAAATGGACGATGTCGAAGTCGAACACCTGTTCGGCGTGGTCGTCGAAGGAGATTTTCCACATGCCCTGATAGGTCATCGAAAGCAGCGCGGCGCGGATCTTTTCGACGTCATCGACGGTGCCGGCCTTCTGCATCGCGGCGACCAGCATGTAGACGTGGTCATAGCAGGACGACGAGCACAGCGGCGCCTGATCGTAGGGGAAGTCACGCTTGTAGAAGGCCTTGTAGGC
>JAQGKJ010000635.1 GCA_028290165.1 Bradyrhizobium sp.
CGATCATGACGTAGTTGCCCGGCGTGACTTCGTTTTGCATGCTTGCATAGCCTTCATCGAGATAAATGTTGTTGGTCTCGAGTGTGAGCTTGCCGCCGGCCGGCATCGCATCGCGGGCATTCAGCGAAAGATTCAAGATCGCTGTCGTGAGCTGGTTTGGATCGACCAAGGCCGTCCATGCATCCGCCACAAGCAGCGGGGCGATTTCGATATGTTCGCCCAGCGTCGGATGCAGCAACTTCGCGGTTTCCAGCACCAGTGCATTGACGTCGACTTCGCGCGGCTGCAGGGGCTGCTTGCGGGCAAATGCCAGCAGATGTTTGGTCAGGCTGGCGCCGCGTTCGGCGGCCTCATCGATCATCTTTGCGATCGCGACGAGTTGCGGCTGATCGGCGACGGCGTCGGACAGAATCCCGATGGTGCCGGTGATAACGGTCAGGATGTTGTTGTAGTCATGCGCGATGCCGCCGGTCAGCTGGCCGACCGCGTCCATCTTTTGCGCCTGCCGAACTTGAGCTTCGGCGGCGTGCTTCTCGGTGAGATCACGGCCGACGAAGAAGTGTCGCCGCACCGGCTCTGACCATGTCCCCATCCATGTCAGCGTCACGGCCTGGCCATTCTTGTGGACATAGCGGGTCTCGAAGTTGCGCATATGGTGGCCGCGCCGCGCCGACCGCATTTCTTCGCGGGTGCTTTCGAGATCATCGGGATGGATGAATTCGATCGCGCTGTGGCCGATCATTTCCGCAGGCTCATACCCCAGGATAGTCATCGAGCTCGGTGAGACCTGAACGAAATTTCCCTTGGTATCCGTGACCAGGATAAGGTCCTGCGAAGTCTCGAAGATGCGTCGTCGCTCCTCGATCTCCTGATTGAGCGCCTGCTGCGTCCTCTTGCTCTCGGTGACGTCGCGCGCGATCTTGGAGGCTCCGACGATCTCTCCGGTCGACGATTTGATCGGAGAAATACCCAGCGAGACATGCACCTCGCGGCCGTCCTTGTGCACCCGGAGGGTCTCGTAGTGTTCGATCGCTTCACCGCCACCGACCCGATCAAGGATTTGACGGACCTCGGCGCGCCGGTCAGGCGGAACGATGATGTCGATGCGCTGGCCGACCGCTTCCGCCGCGCTATAGCCAAACAGACGCTCGGCCGCCCGGTTCCAGCCTGTGATGGTGCCGTCCAGCGATTTGGTGATGATGGCGTCATTGGATGATTCCACCACCGCGCTGAACAGCCGCTCGCGCTCGGTGTGACGGTCCCGTTCCGAGGCGGCCTGCCGGCGCAAGGTTTCGAGCAGGCGAGACAACTGGGCCTGCAGCCCGATATGGTTGACCAGCAATACCCCCAGCACGAAACTCGCGGCGCAGAGCCCGTAGAACCGGCCGGCATAAAAGCCCAGATCGAATCTGGACGCGTTGAGAACCGCGGATAACGCGACGTCGAACAACCAGGCACAGAGGACGACCATGAGCCAGACGTCGATGACTGAATGCGGCCGCCGCAACCACAAGACCAGGAGGGCCGCGACGCTGAGAAACCACACCGCGGACACGACGCGGTAAAGGGTAGGGGTGAAGTGCCCCTCGCTGATGAGTGTCGGCAGATTGGCATGGTTGGCGGTCGTGACCCAGGCCGCAAGCAGCATCGCAACGCCGACCGCAATGGCGCTCCCGAGGATCGCTCTACCTGCCGATCCCTGTATTTTGGCGCCGCCATCCTCGTCTTTCAGGAGCGCATAGCCGAGCACGAGAAGCGGAAATCCGCCGTGCCAGACCATGTAGAGCCAGGCTGTTGTCTGCGGTCCGGCGCCCAACAGTCCACCCGGGGCAAACAGGCCGGGAAAGGTCAGGCCGTGGACAACAGCCGCGACGGCGGTGAACAGATATCCGCTCGCAAGCAGCAGCAGAGCCCGCGACCGCAGCAGCGCGAACTGCGAATACAGCAGGATGGCCGTGATAAGATCGTTGACCGCGAGCGCGGATTGGTAACTCGCAACGAACGCCGGCACCGGAATGAGCGGCACCGCGGCAAAATACGCCGCAAATGCGAACAGCACCGCCGAGACGCCGACAACGGCCAGGGCGGCCCTGCGATCGCGACTTGTGGCCGGAAGGGTAGAGAGAAAGACGCTTCGCTCGCTGCCCGCCGCCTGCATTGTCGCCCCCCGGCATCCCCGCATCGAACGCGCCACATTAGCGCATCCGCTGAATCGGGATATCTAGCCAATCTGCCAATGTCGACAGGAAGGAATGTTGTTTTGCAATTCGGTAGCCTCAACCCAAGGTTACATATTGCTTAACTGGGCCGGAAACCAGTGCCAAGGCTGGCATGGGTAACCGCCTCTTTACTGATCCCGGGAAAAAATACCCGGAAAGATACCAGCGGGTTCGCCCAAAGTTCCAGGTTCCGATGTAGGCTGATCTGGAACCGAACCGGGACCCCCCTCGATGCCCCGCATTCTCGTGATCGACGACCAACCGGACGTACGCGCGATGATCGCTCTCGTGCTCCGGGTGAAGCAGTTCGAGATCGTCGAAGCCGCCAGCTGCGCTGCCGCATTGAAGGAGTTCGACAATTCCAGGTTCGACCTGGCGATCGTCGATATCTT
>JAQGKJ010000637.1 GCA_028290165.1 Bradyrhizobium sp.
GCGGGCCAGTTCGACACCGCGTTGAACAATATGCCCCAAGGGCTCTGCATGTTTCGCGCCGATGGCCGTCTCGCGGTGATGAACCACCGCTTCAGCGAAATGATGAACCTGCCGGACGATTTCGTGCAGCGCGAAGTCAGCGCCTCCGATGTGGTCGACGCTTGCGTGGTCGCCGAAGCGATCTCCGCGGCGAGCGGCAGGATTATCCTCGCCGAAATCGAGAATTCGCAGGCGCGCGACGTGATGACCACGGATCCCGATGCCACGCGCGACCGCGCCTTCTCCTGGAAATTCCAGCCGATGGCCGGCGGCGGCGCCGTCGTGCTGCTCGAGGATATCACCGAGCGGCGCAACGCGGAGGCGAGAATTACGCATCTGGCGCGCTACGACGAGCTGACGGGGCTTCCCAACCGGCTCAATTTCCGCGACGAGATCGAGCGCCTGCTGGCGATTCCGCACGATGCCGAGCAATTATCGGCGTTGCTGTTCGTCGATCTCGATCAATTCAAGCAGGTCAACGACACGCTCGGTCATCCCTGCGGCGACCAGCTGCTGTGTGCCGTCGCCGACAGGTTGCGTGCCATGCTGCGCCCGGAGGATTTCGTGGCGCGGTTCGGCGGCGACGAATTCGTGGTGTTTCAGCAGAACATCAAATCGAACGAGGAAGCAGCCCACCTCGCCCGGCGTATCGTCGACCATTTGAGCGAGCGCTACAAGATCGACAATCACCTGGTCGAGATCGGCGCCAGCGTCGGAATTGCGATGACGTCGCTGGACGTCAGCGCCGATACGCTGCTGAAGAACGCCGACATGGCGCTCTATCGCGCCAAGGCCGACGGCCGCGGCACCTTCTGCTTCTTCCGCGACGAGATGGCGCAAACCGTCGAGGCGCGCCGCATTCTCGAACTCGACCTGCGCAAGGCGCTGGCCAACGAGGAATTCGAGCTGTTCTACCAACCGCTCGTCAATCTCAAATCGGGACGCATCGCGACTTGCGAGGCGCTGCTTCGCTGGAATCATCCGGTGCGCGGCACGGTTTCGCCGATCGATATCATTCCGGTCGCCGAGGACATGGGCCTGATCGTCGATCTCGGCCGCTGGATCCTGCGCAAGGCCTGCATGGAATGCATGAAATGGCCGGAAAGCGTCAGCGTCGCGGTCAATTTCTCGCCGCAGCAATTCCATCAGCGCGACGTGCTGAGCGAGGTCCGCTACGCGCTCGAGGTTTCAGGCCTGCCCGCGCAGCGCCTCGAAATCGAGATCACCGAATCGTCGCTGCTCCGCAACACGCAGTCGACCCACGATGTGCTGTCCCAGTTGCGCACCATCGGGGTGCGGATCTCGCTGGATGATTTCGGCACCGGCTATTCGAGTCTGAGCTATCTGCATAATTTCCCTTTGCAGAAGGTGAAGATCGACCGGTCGTTCCTGGAAGGCATCGACACTAATCGTCCGCTGACGCTGCTGCGTGGCGTCGCGCGGCTCTCCGCCGACCTCGGCATGTCGGTGGTGGTCGAGGGCATCGAGACCAACGAGCAGCTCGAGCTGATCTCGGCCGACGGCACGGTGAGCGAGGCGCAGGGCTATCTGTTCAGCCGGCCGGTTCCGGCGGTCCGGGTGCGGCAGCTCCTGAACGCGTCGCACGGGCGGCGTGTGCCGGAAGACCAGCTGGTGGTCGTGCCGTCGCGATCGATCGCCTGACTTGCTCGATCAGTCCCGCCGCCTTTTTGCTCACTGCTCCCCCGGGTTTTTGCGGGCCACAAAGGTTAACCCTAACGTCTCCAAGCCTTTGCAATTTCGTTAGGGAACCATTAATCTTTCCTCCACTCGCGGAAGTTGCTTGAAGCGTGGGAGTATCAGATGAAGTCCGGAGCCGAACCGCGCACGTCGCCCTTTCTGCGGGGATCAGAGCTGTTTGATCGGGTCGACTACCGGCTCATCGAAACTCCCGAGGAAAGAGATTCGGTCTACTTAATGCGCTACAGAGCCTATCTGCAGGGCGGATTGATCTCGCCATCAGAGTCTCGGCGCATCACCGATTGTTATGACGATGCGCCCAACGCCTGGATCTTCGGAATTTATCTTGACGGAGAACTCTGTAGTTCTCTCCGCCTTCACGTCCTGACGGCAGAATGGCGGATGTCCTATTCAACTGAATTGTTCGGCGATGTTCTCCACGGTCGCCTCGATCGAGGCGAAGTTTTCATCGATCCGGCTCGTTTTGCTGCAGACCCCGAAAAAGCCAACCGGTTTCCGGAGCTTCCCTATCTGACGCTGCGGCTGGCCTATCTGGCATGCGATCATTTCAATGCCGATACCGGGCTCGCGATGGTGCGTACCGATCACCAGGCGTTTTATCGCCGCGTCTTTCTGCACGAGACCATCACCGAACCGCGTGCGTTTCCGGGTTGGCATTCGAAGAAGGTGGCGTTGATGGCGTCCGGTTTCCGGACCCTGCGGGAACAGGTCTTGGCCCGTTTTCCCATTATGCGCTCGAGTGCTTTCGAGCGGCGGATGCTGTTTGAGCGTGATCGTCCCTCCTTCCGGGATGCCGTGATCTCGACCCTCGAGCCTGCCTCGATCGTTCCGAGTTCCTGAAGCGGCGTAGCCGGAATTGGTCGGACGTTGCTGTTCGGGGCAGGGTTTCTGCCAAATCCGCGCGCAAACGCCCTTCGGGCCAGGTGCTGAACGCCCAAAGGGGTGATACCGGTCTTGTCCCCGCTTGCCTTCACCGTCGCGCCACATTTACAAATCATTAACCATTGCGGTTGCTTTTCGCCGTTTGTCGGCATTTGATCGGGTCCGGCAACACCCCATCAAGGTTGACGGAACGTTCGTTTAACCATCGCCCTGTAGACCGGATGACAGTCGAAAAACGTGAGCGTGGAGGCTCCGGAATGAAACATCAGATGCGTATCCTCCAGGGATTGAAGCTGGCCGCGGTGCTCGCGGTGGCGCTGTCGATGGGCGCGTGCGCCAACAAAAACCTCGCCGACGGCGCGATGGCCAGTGCGGCCTCCCCGGGCAGCCAGCAGGATTTTGTGGTCAATGTCGGCGACCGCGTGTTCTTCGAGAGCGACCAGACCGATTTGACGCCGCAGGCGATCGCGACCCTGGAGAAGCAGGCGCGCTGGCTGCAGAGCTACAACCGCTACTCGTTCACGATCGAAGGCCACGCCGATGAGCGCGGCACCCGCGAATACAACATTGCGCTGGGTGCACGGCGCGCCCAGTCGGTTCGCACCTTCCTCGCTTCCCGCGGCATCGATCCCTCGCGGATGCGGACGATCTCCTACGGCAAGGAACGCCCGGTCGCGGTCTGCAACGACATCTCCTGCTGGTCGCAGAACCGCCGCGCCGTTACGGTCCTGAACGCCAGTTCCTGAAGTCTGCCTTCAACAAAGTTCGCCGCCGGCGCCTTCGGGCGCCGGTTTGTTTTAGGCGGGGTTGCTCCGGGCGCTCACGCCGCTCGATGAAGTCCCGGATCACGGCCATCGCCCGCTCGGGCACATCGGGGACGACGGAGTGCCCGCAATCGGGAAACCGTTCGAACCGCACGAGATGCGAGGGCAGCGCCGCGGCGATATCCGCCTGGCATTCTATCGGCAGCATCGGATCGTCCTCGCCCCCGAGCACGAGGGTCGGACACTCGATGTGGCCGAGCGCTGCGAACATGTTGAAGGTGTGGCTTTCTCCGCCCGGCCTTGTGAACCAATGCAGCACCGCGGGTCGGTTGATCCCGCGGCGCGCCATGTCTGGATCGCGCGGTGTGCGCGTATAGAATGGCATGGCCAGGCTTCGCCATGCGTCGAGTGCCGCTTGATCCGCTTGACCCTGAACCTCCATGAACCGCCGTCGTGCCAGTGCGCCGAACCTCCAAAGCGTTCGAACAGCGCCACGCGGCGCTCGCGATGCGTGCCGCCCGCGGCCTCGGTGCTGATCAGCACCAGTTTTGAGGGATGAGCGGGATGGCGCGTGGCATAGGCCAGCGCGACCATGCCGCCGAACGACGCGCCAAGGACGATCGGACAGATGATGCCGAGGGCGTCGCAAAACGCCCGCACGTCGTCGCCCCATTGCGCCAGGTTCCAGCTCTCTCGCGGGCCATCCTCGCTTCGACCGTTGCCGCGATGATCGAGATAGATGATCTGGACGACGTCCGCCAAGGCCGAATAGGCTGGCTTGTAGATCGAGTGGTCGAAGCCTGGACCGCCATGAAGCAGCAGCAATGTCGGCTTTTCCCGCATGGCGGGACCGTCCGGGACCAGCTTGGCGCCCTTGACGTCGAAGAACAGCCGCACGCCATTGACAAGCACATGCATGACCGAGCGCCTTGCGATTGCCGATCGACCCTTTTGCCGAAGCCGTTTGATTGTTTTGCCGCGGGCACTAGACCATATGCCGCGACAGAAGCGCCTGATTGGGGCACCAGTCACATTTTTGGCGTACTCCGTCTCTCAATGTAAACCCGCTTTCGATGTCACGTCGATCTCGTCGTCAGGCCAAAATGTCATCCAGATTTCATGGAATTACGCGTGCGGCGGCACTGTCCGCGGTGCTGGCGCTGTGTTCGCCGGCGGTGTCCTCGCTTGCGTTCGCGCAAACCTTGGCGCAATCCGACGATGCCGACCCGGAAATGCGCATTCAGCAGCTCGAGAATCAGCTGCGCCAGCTCACCGGCCAGAACGAGGAACTGCAATACCGCAACCGGCAGCTCGAAGATCGCCTGAGGCTGCTACAGGGCGGCGCGCAGGCCGTCCCCGGTCAGGCCCCCATCGCCCAGCCCAGCGTCGCTGCAGCACCTCCGATGCAGCCCGCTCCGGTCTATCGGCAGCCGGGTTATGAACCGCAGATTGCCGCGCCGGGCCCGATCGCGCAGGAGCCATCGGGAGTGCCGCAGGCCCAGCAGGGCCGCCGCCGTGGCGATGCCTTCGATCCCGGCCAGAATCCGAGCGCCCCGGGCGCGCCGCGCGCGCTCGGCGGCGGCCAGCTCCCGATCCCGACCGAGGCACCCGTCGGCGCTCCCGGCGGGCGAGGTGCCGGCGAGCCGCTCGATCTGGCGAACACCGGCGGTGCGGGCTATCCAGTCGGAGCATCGCCACCACCGCCGCCGCGAGGCCCCGGCGGGACTACGCTAGCCACCCTGCCGCCCTCGGCGACGCCGAAGGACGAATTCGATCTCGGCATCGGCTACATGCAGCGCAAGGATTATGCGCTTGCCGAGCAGACCATGCGCGACTTCGCGCAGAAATACCCGAGCGATCCCCTGGTCGCGGACTCGCAATATTGGCTCGGCGAGAGCTTTTTCCAGCGCCAGCAATATCGCGACGCCGCGGAAGCCTTCCTTGGCGTGACCACCAAATTCGACAGGTCAGCGAAGGCCCCGGACGCCCTGCTGCGGCTCGGACAATCGCTTGCGGCGCTGAAGGAGAAAGAGGCCGCCTGCGCCGCGCTCGGCGAAGTGACGCGGAAATATCCGCGCGCTTCCAGCGGCGTCAAGGCCGCCGTGGACCGCGAGCAGAAACGGGTCAAGTGCTAGCGCCGCGTTGCGTATGATGCTGTGCTTGGATCGCTTTCGCGCGTAAACAGGCCCCCACATCAGCCGGCAAGGCCATGCCCGACGACGACCATTCCCCGATCTCGGTGAGCGATGCGAAACGTCTGTTCGCCGACTGGAAGAGCGCGCCCGCGATCGTGCTCGCGGTCTCCGGCGGTCCCGATTCGATCGCGCTGATGTGGCTCGCGGCGCGCTGGCGCCGGGCTCTGGCGCGCGGTCCGCGCCTTCTTGCCATCACCGTCGATCACGGCTTGCGCGCCGAGGCAGCGCGCGAGGCGCGTGACGTCAAGCGCCTGGCGCGCGCGCTTGAATTGCCCCACCGCACGATGCGCTGGCGTGGGACAAAACCGAAAACCGGATTGCCGGCCGCGGCGCGCATCGCGCGCTACCAGCTGCTTGCGCAGGCCGCGCGGGCCAATGGAGCGACGCTTATCCTCACCGCGCATACCCGTGACGATCAGGCCGAGACGCTCTTGATGCGGCTATTGCGCGGCAGCGGCATCAGTGGTCTCGCCGCGATGGCGCGCGTCACCGAGCGCGATGGCGTGCTATTGGCGCGCCCGTTCCTGAATATCCCGAAATCGCAACTCATCGCCACGCTCAAGAAAGCAAAGCTCGACTTCGCCGACGATCCGAGCAACCGCGACACCCGCTTCACCCGGCCGCGCCTGCGCACATTGATGCCGGTTCTCGCCGCCGAGGGTGGCGATGTGCGCAACCTGGCGCGGCTGGCGTTGCGGTTTGCCCGGGCCAACCAGGCGGTGGAAGTTCTGGTCGATGGTGCCGAGCGTTATCTCGCGCTCAAGGGCCGCGCAGCGCGAGAGCCGGGGTTCGACGCCAAAGCGTTTGGCGCCATGCCGGAGGAGATCCGGCTTCGGTTACTGCTGCGCGCGATCAATCGGTTCGGTCACGAGGGACCGGCGGAGCTTGGCAAGGTTGAGGCCTTGCTGTCGGCACTGGACCGGACGCTTGCCGAAGAGATTTCAAGCCGCGCGCCAAAGCTCAATCAGACAAGGTCCAATCAGACAAGGCTGAAACAGACCCTGGCAGGCGCGCTGGTCAGCGTGACCGGGGACCGGATCCGGATCGAGCCGGCGCCGCGCCGCCGGGCACGCTGACGAGGGACCAAAATACCGGGATTGTCGGCATAAACCGCCGGGCAGTCTTAACCACCTCGGAAAACGCCCGTTCCAGCGCCATTATTTGAACGGGAATCAAGCTAAGATGAGCTAAATAGTCCTATGTGGTTCCCTTGGCATCGACCGGGGCGGCACCTAGATTGTATTGCAGTCAACCGAGGGATTTCCCTCGCGCCTGCCCGAGGACACTACCCAAGGAATAAGGCCGCGATCCGCGCGACCACGAAGGAAGACCGATGAACGCCAATCTGCGCAATT
>JAQGKJ010000750.1 GCA_028290165.1 Bradyrhizobium sp.
GGCTCCGCATCAAAGCCCCCGCTCCCGTCGAATCGTTGGCGAGGATCGCCATCATCACGGCCTCATGCTCCACTTGCGACGACACCATGCGACCCGGCTGGAACGTGATCGTGCGCCGATAGGGCGCGGTTTTCAGCGACAGGCGCCGCAATTCGTCCTGCAAAACACGATTGTGACTCGCCCCGGCGATGGCCTCGTGAAATTCGATATTGGCGTCGTAGAACGCATCGGCTTCGTTACGCGCCGCAGCCCGTCCGCAAGCCTCATGCGCTTTATGCAGCAGTTCCCGCTGATCCGGCGTGATGCGCCGTGCTGCCTGGACGCAGGCAAGCGCTTCAAGCTCGGCGACCACGCTCAGGGCATCGAGCAGATCCGCCACCGACATCTGGGCGACCTGCAGACCCTTGAGACCGCGCGCCACCGCAAGGCCGCTGGCCGACAATCGTTGCAAGGCCTCGCGCACCGGCGTGCGGGAGACCTTGTAGCGCTCGGACAATTCGCGCTCGTCCAGTCGCGTACCCGGACGCGAACGTCCACGCAGGATCTCCTCCTCCATGCGTTTGGCGATGTCGCTGGCGAGCGACGAATCCTCGTCGCGCGGCGGCTCCGCAACAGCGGCTGCTCGGGCGGCCTTTGGACGGGATGGGCTGGGGCTGCGTGGGGCCATTCGCTGCGGCTGGGTAGGGGAATCGGGCCGGCGGATGCCGGAAAATGCACTGTACAGGATGCCGACGGGATTGGCTACCGTACGGCGATTTTTGCATACCAAAAGGTCTTGTTGGCATGCGACTTTCGCCTTAACAAGTCGCCAAACGCCAGGGACCGCCGATGAAACGATTTGAAGTCCGCAACGCCCATTTCGATAAACTGGTGAATACGCCGGGCCTGAAATGGCTCGGGCAAAACACCAACCACGTCCCCGCGCATCCAGCCGTCATCGAGGCGATGGTGAAATGCGCCCGGGATGAGGGCTTCCACATCTACGCGCCGCCGGCCGGTCTGGAGGAACTGCGCTCTGGAATCCTGGAAGACATGGGGCTGCCGAACCAGGCGGCGCTCGTCTCCGATGGCGCGGTAGCCTCGCTTTATCACGTCTGCCACACCCTGCTGCAGGCGGGTGACGACTTCATCACCACGGATCCGACCTGGAACTGGCCGATGGCCTTCGCGCGTTCGGTCGGGGGGAACGTCATCCAGATTCCGATCTACGGTCCGGAATATGACTACCGGCTCGATCCGGAGCGTCTTGCTGCAGCGGTGACGCCGCACACCAGGATGATCTACATCGTCGACCCCAACAATCCGCTGGGCGTCGCCTGCACCCGGCCGGAGATCGAGGCGATCGCCGCAATCGCGCGGCGCCAGGGCGCCTGGCTGGTGCACGACTGCACCTACCGGCATTTTGCCCACCAGCACCATCTGGCGGCGACGGCCTATCCCGAGCGCACGATCACGATCTACAGTTTCTCCAAATGGCTGGGCCTCGCGGGCCTGCGTGTCGGCGCCATGATTGCGGACCCGGACGTCGTCGAACAACTCGCCTCGGCACCGCCAAACAATCTTGGCTCGAGCCTGCTGTCCCAACGGGCCGCCCTCGCCGGCCTCGCCATCAAGGACGCGTGGTTTCCGGGCGTGCTGGCATTGACACGCGACAATCAGGCGATAATCCACGCGGCGGTGGCGCGTGTGCCGGGTCTGTCGATGCCGGTCTATCCCTCGAATGGAAACTTCATCGTGATCGAATGCGGCGGCAGCGGCGTGCGGCCGGAGGCGCTGGTCGCAGCCTATGGCGAGCGCGGCATCATGATCCGACAGGGATCCTACCACACGCCAACCTTCGGCGATCGTTTCGTCAAGGTTTCGACATCGGTGCCGAAGGCCTGGGTCGAGGAATTCGTGGATCTTCTGCCGGCGATGATGGATCGGGCCCGTGGGCTCAACACCGACACGCCACTGTTCTAACGCCAGCAATCGGAATGGGAACAAGATGGATCTGAAACTTAGCGGCAAGAAGGTCCTGATAACGGGCGCCTCACAAGGAATCGGCGAAGGGCTCGCCAACGCATTTGCCGGTGAAGGCTGCCATCTGCATCTGACGGCGCGGTCGGCGGAGAAGCTGGATGCCCTGAAACGGCAGATCGAATCGGAACATGGAATCGCGGTAACCTCCACGGCGATCGACATGACGCAGGCCGATGCACCGGATCGCATCGTCGAGGAAGCCGGCGATGTGGATATCCTGATCAACAATGCCGGCGTGATTCCCAGCGGCACTATCTTCGACATTACTCCCGAGCAATGGCGCAAGGGCTGGGCGCTCAAGGGCTTCGGCTACGCCGACATGATCCGTCTTGTCTATCCGCGCATGAAGGCGCGCGGCAGCGGCGTCATTCTCAATAATATCGGCAATGGCGGCGAGATCTGCGATCCGCAATACATCGAAGGCGCCGCCGGCAATGCGTCGATCATGGCGATAACGCGTGCCCTCGGAGGACGCAGCCTGGAGGACAATATCCGGATCGTTGGTGTGAATCCCGGACCGGTTGACACCATGCGCATCTATAACATGCTGCGAAAGTTCGCGGAGAACACGCTGGGTGATTCAGCTCGCTATCCCGAACTGCTGGAAAAATATCCGCTGAAGCGACCGGCGAAGATCCACGAGATCACGGACCTATTCCTGTTCCTCGCCTCGTTCAGGTCGGGCTACACCTCCGGTACGGTGATCACGGTCGATGGCGGGATCGCATCCCGTCGCTCGGTGGTATGAGATTCGATCATGACATTTGCAACAACATCCGACGGCATCAAGCTTTACTATGAATCGGCTGGCACCGGATCTGCCATCGTGTTCGTACACGAATTCGGCGGCAACCACTGGAGCTGGGAGCCGCAGATGAACTTCTTTGCACGCCGCCATCGGTGTCTGACCTACGGGGCCCGCGGATTTCCGCCTTCCGATATTCCGGCGGATGTCGCGGTTTATTCGCAGGTCCGTGCGGCCGACGATGTCTTCGACGTGATGGACGCAGCCGAAATCGACCAGGCCCATCTTGTCGGCCTTTCGATGGGCGGCTTTGCCGTTCTTCATGCCGGACTACGGCGGCCTGAACGTGTGCTATCGGTTTGCGCGGCAGGCGCCGGCTACGGCGCGGAGAAGGCCCACGAGGATTACTTCAAGGGAATCTCGGAGCAGGTCGCGGTGAACTTCGAGACCCAAGGCGCCGAACGCTTCGCCAGGATTTACGCCGAGGGCGCGTCGCGCGTGCAATTCCAGGAGAAGGACCCTCGCGGCTGGGCGCTGTTTGCAGAACGGCTCGCGCGCCATTCCAGTCAGGGCGCAGCCAACACCATGCGCGGCGTACAGATGAAGCGCCCGTCGCTTTACGACCTGGAAGCCGAGTTCAAGGCGATGAAGCCGCCGGTACTGGTCATGGTGGGCGATGAGGACGATCACTGCCTACAGCCCGGAATCTTTCTGAAGAAGACAATTCCTGCCTGCGGTCTCGTAGTGTTCCCCAAGAGCGGGCACACGCTCAATCTGGAAGAGCCGGCGCTGTTCAACGATCTGCTGGCTGAATTCCTTGCTCAGGTGGAAGCGGGACGCTGGCAGGTGCGCGATCCCCGCGCCAATCCCAGCCAGATCATGCGCACGGACTGACCATGCGTCCTTCCGAGCGCATCGACGGCTCGCGTCTCTGGACCAGATTGATGGATCTCGCGCGATTTGGCGCGCGGGAGGACGGCGGCGTCGACCGACAGACACTCACCGAAGCGGAGATCGCCGCGCGCGCCCAGGTGGTGTCCTGGGGCCGAGCACTGGGATTGTCGCCTCACACCGATACGGCGGCCAACCTCTTCCTTCGTTTTGAAGGCCGCGACCCGACGCTGCCGCCGGTACTGACCGGCTCGCACATCGACTCCCAGCCGACCGGGGGCAAGTTCGATGGCGCCTATGGCGTCCTGGCCGCATTCGAGGCGGTTCAGGCCATACGCGATGCCGGCCTCACGCCGCAACGGGCCATCGAGATCGTGGCTTGGACCAACGAGGAAGGCTCGCGTTTTTCGCCGGGCATGACCGGCTCCGACTTGTTTACCGGAACCAAGACGCTTGACGACCTCAAGGACATCAGGGATTCCGCGGGCATCCGGCTTGAGCAGGCGCTGGCGCAGGTGCTGGCCGCGGACGTCGAAGTTCCGCGCCGGGCGTTCGGCTTTCCGGTCGCCGCGTTCGTTGAAGCCCATATCGAACAGGGACCGCTGCTCGAACGCGCGCAGATTCCCGTTGGCGTGGTAACCGGAATCCAGGGAACACGCCGTTATCGGGTGCGCGTCCACGGTGAGGCGGCGCATGCCGGCGCGGCGGAGCGTCACGAGCGCAAAGATGCCCTGATGGCCGCGGTGCGGATCATCGCAGCGATCGATATCGCAGCCCTGGAACCTGCCGATACCAAGCTCACGGTCGGTCTGTTCGAAGTCACGCCCAATGCGCCCTCGGTCGTACCGGCCGGGGTCTTGTTCTCGATCGACCTGCGTCACCCCGATAACGCGGTCGTAGACGATCTGGACATCCGCATCCGCGAACTCATCGAGTCTCTGCGAGGTCCCTGCCGGGTCGAGTTCAAGCAAATTCAGCACTCACCCTCGCTGCAGTTCAATCCGCGCATCCGCGCGCGCATCGCCGCGACGGCTGACGCGATAGGGATCGCGCATCAGGATATCTATTCAGCCGCGGGCCACGATGCCCGCCAGCTGCACTATGTGTGTCCGACCGGAATGCTGTTTGTGCCGTGCCGGGATGGCGTCAGCCATAATCCGGCCGAGTGGGCCGAGCCATCCGACCTGACGGCCGGGGCGCGCGTGCTGGCCGATACCGTCTGGCATTTGGCCAACGAGACGTGATGAGCAAAACGCGTTCGCTGATCGGCCAACCGGTCTTGCGCCGCGAGGATTTCCGGTTCGTCTCCGGGGTCGGACAGTTTGTCGACGATCTCTCGCCTCCAGACGTGTTGCAAGGCTTCATCGTCCGTTCGTCCTGGTCTCATGGCAAGAACCTCCAGATCGACACCGACACGGCACGCCGCATGCCGGGGGTTCATCTGATTCTCACGGCGGCCGATCTGGTGAAAGCGGACGTCGCGCACGTACCGGTGGATTTCCCGCCGCCGGGTCACAGCTTCGAGACGTGGTCTGCATCACCGCAGCCGGTTCTGGCGCAAGATCAAGTGAGATATGTCGGCGATGCCATCGCCTTTATTGTCGCCGAGACCGTCGATGCAGCGCGGGATGCAGCCGAGGCGCTCACGATCCAATTGACGGAGCTCGAACCGGTCGTTGATCTCAATTCCGCCGGAGCGGATTTCTCTTATGAGGAAGGCGACGGCGAGGCGGTGACCGCTGCGATGAACGCTGCCGTCTCGGTTCACAGCGCGACCATCGCGGTCAACCGGATCGACGCGCTTCCGCTTGAGCCACGTGGCTGCATGGGAGCCTTTTCGGACGGCCGGTTCACCTTGCATGTCTCGACCCAGCGCGTTCAGATCATTCAGCGCGCGCTGGCAGATCGCGTCTTCAAGGTACCGCGTGAATGCATGCGCGTCGTCGCGCCGGATACCGGTGGCGGCTTTGGCCAGAAGAATGGGTTATACCCCGAATATGTTCTGTGCCTTGAAGCCGCGCGTCGCCTCGGCCGGCCGGTGAAATGGATTCCCGAACGCAGCGAAACCCTGAGTGCCGGCTGCCATGCAAGGGACAACGTATTTTCAGTCCGTGCCGCCATTGACGCGGCCGGGCGAATGACCGCGGTCGATGCCGTCCGCCGCATGAACATGGGTGGCTATGCATCAACACGCTCAAAGGTTCCGGTTCAGAACGGTCTCACGCATTTGACAGGGGTTTATGGCGTCCAGGCCGCCCATGTTCGCGTCGAAGGCGTCCTGACAAATACGGCACCTACCTGCTCCTATCGTGGTGCCGGGCGCCCGGAAAATGTCTATGCCTGCGAGCGCCTCGTCGACATGATCGCCCGCCGGATTGGACAGGATCCAATCGCATTCCGCCGCGCCAATCTGGTGCGGCAAACACAGATGCCCTGGATCTCGCCGCTCGGCACACGCTTTGAGCAGCACGATTTCGAGCTGTTACTCGATAGCGCGTTGGAAAGCATCGATCATGCCAAATTCACTGCGCGCCGCGCACGATCAGCGGAATCGGAACGGCTTCGCGGCTTTGGCGTCTGCTTGTTCGCCGAAGATCTCCACGGCTCACCTGAACCGATCAAAGCACGGCTCGAGTGGACCGGAGAGCAGTTTGACCTGGTCGTCGGGACAGGTTCCGCCGGCCATAGCCATGAAACGACTTTCTTACAGGTGGCCGCCGACACGCTTGCCATGCCGATGGAACGCCTCGGATTTCGCCAATCCGACACCGCGCGCATGGCCGAGGGCGTAGGCACGGCAGCCTCCTGGTCTTTGACACTCGGAGGGTCTTCGGTAAAGCTCGCTGCCGAGGCTGCGATCGAACGGGCCCGCGATGTTGCAGGCCGCATCCTCGAGGCATCTTCCCGAGATATCGTCTTCGATGAGGGCATCTTCCGGATCACCGGCACCGACCGTAGCGTGGCTTGGGATCAGGTGTTCGCGGCACAACCGGACTTCCGCGCAGATGGCTGCTTCGACGGCTCGGGGCAGAATGTGGCAGCGGCGTGTCACGCCTGTGAGGTTGAAGTGGATCAGGAGACGGGCGCCTGCACCATCCTTGCCTATGCGATCGCCCAGGATTCCGGCAACGTCATTAACCCAAAGATCTTCGAGGGCCAGCTCCACGGCGGCATGGCCCAGGGCATCGGGCAGAGCTGGTTCGAGCAGATCGTTTATGATCCGGCCAGTGGACAATTGCTAACGGGATCGCTCACCGACTATGCGGTACCGCGCGCATCCGACCTGTCACCCATCTGCGCGTCAATCAGGCCAACCCCGGCCCACGACAATCCATTGGGGGTCAAAGGAGTTGGCGAAGCGGCGGCAACGGGTGCGCCAGCCGCTTTTGCCAATGCTGTGCTGGATGCGCTTTGGTCACTCGGGATTATTCACATCGATCCGCCGTTTACCTCAGAAAAGCTTTGGCAAGCAATCAAGAGGGCAATGGCCTGAATCGAAAGCGCGCGGTTTTCCAAACCCCGACGCGAGCGCTGATTCCACTCCACAATTCGATGGTCCGTCCGTTTGGGCCAATGACCGCTTTGAGCCATTAGCGGCCGTTCCTTGCGGTGATGCGCGGCTCGGAATGTTTTGGTCCACGCTTCAAACCTGGCACGGTTAGCTGAACAGAATCACCTTTTTCGGCTAGGCGATCTATTGATAGTTGGATTCGATACAGCCGCTGGCCGGGTCGGCCCTTCTTTCTATAACGGGGTCAGGAGATTCGCTGACTTGCTTCCATTCGTCCGCTTCTGCCAGCCAGTATTCCATTTCTTTCTTGGCAAGCGCAGCCCGCCCGCGGCACATGAATTCGAATGCCGCAAATTCGTCCTTTGAATACATGAAACTTCACCAAGATAGTCTCAGACTGATCGGCTCCATTTGAATATTAATTATCGATTTTGGAACGGGGCTTGACGGGTTCGTGATTATATCTCGGCCCGTTATCACAAAACACAGAGGTCAAAGGCCTGATCAGTGAACGGTCCCTTTTGAATTGGTCGATTTTTACGGCACTTTAACTTGCCCACGGGCTCTTCTCGGCACTTCTGTGCGGCATGAAAAAACCAGCGCAACAGCCGACCTCTCCCCGCTGCCTAAAATGTGGCGAGCAACCAAAATTTATGACGAGCATGCTGGACCCGCTGACCGGACGGACATTTCACATGTTCGAATGTAAGTGCGGCAATAGAACTTGGATTTCAGAAAAGATGTAGGGCCGTTCGTGCCGCGACATCTCGAATTCGGTATTCCGCGGTCCCACTTTTTCCCCCCTAAAACCGCGCTCCATGTGCGAAATGTAAACAATATCGTGTGGCTTTGCTGTTTCAATCGAAGCTCGATGTTTCGAGTCACGCCATAAGACAGTGGCACGGCAAGATTCCAGCCGCTCCGCTAAGAAGGCGCTCGCCGACGAGGTGATCGAATAGGAATATCATTTTGTCCGGTGCATGAGTCTCTTGTTGGCACTTAGCAGACGTCAACGTTTCGCCGAATGTCCGCTTCGCGCCAAGAGCGGTCGTTCGATGACCTTCGTGACGGTCTAATTCTATCAACGTCGCATCCTGCCCGGCTATGCCGGATCGTCGTTGTTTGATAAAATCTGAGCAGCGCCGCCGATGCCGCGTCGGAAAGCTTCATCAAACGTGACTCTAAGCAGCCGGCAAGCGGGGGATGACTATTGTGTTGCCCAGCGTGGCAGCATTGGCGAAATTGAGCATCAATGACGTGGAGCTCAGGACGATGACTTCCTCGACATTGGCTTCGGTCGCGGCCCAGCAGGGTGGGGAAATCGCTTTGGTCGGGCGGTTCGTCTGGGCCGATCGGGAGCTCGGATGGGCCACGCAGTGGCAGATGGACTGGCAGAGGCGGACGCACTGATGGCAGGTTAGAATACCTGCTGCTTGCGCTTCGACAAGCAGGAGAGTTCTTTGACCCAATCGTCCAGGGTTAGGTGGCCCGTAGCTGGACCGGCGTCGCCGCGCTTCGTCGCTTGGCGCGGTACATGCGCGCAACCTTTCGGCAGATGGCACCGGGCGTTTATCCTTGATGTGAATCAATGCCGAAACCCTGGCACCTCGACCCTTTCTTGTTTCGTTACCGAGCATCTTCGCCGTAACTGGGATCGCAATATCTTGCCGGATCGCTCAACAGCCTCGGTGGGCTGCCGTAACGGCTGCGCAATTCGAGAACGCAGTTGAGCCCAACCTGGTCGATGTCGCCGCTTCGGAAAAAGCCGGTCGTTGGATCGAGTAATTCCGAGTAGCTTGCTTCCGCAACCGCTTGCGGCATCTGCGGAAGATGCCGGCGCAAGATCTCGATCGCCTCGTTGCGGTTGGAGGGTTCATAGAGCCATGCAATCGAACGCCGGTAACCGCGGATATAGGCCACGATCCTGGTTCTGTTTTGCTTCGCCCAGGGCCGACGCACCGCCGCGACATTGCCCTGATAAGCTCCGATGACGTCGGTGGCTTTGAAGAACTCCGTGAAGCCGTCGTTTTTCGCGATGATGTTGTAAGGCGCGGACAACAGCGTCGCCGCGTGATGGCCGGCGCGCAAATCGGTCCAGCGCTGGATCATGCCGCCGGCGCGGACGATGGCGTAGTCGCCGTTGTCCTTGTCGAGGCCGTTTCGACGCATGATCTCGTAGAGGACAAATGCATACCCGGTCGTCAGCGCATCGACGGAGAGGGTTTTTCCGGCGAGGTCGGAAATGCTCATGATGGCTGGCGAGGTAACGAGGCTGAGAAAGCCACTGTCGCTGCCCATGACGGCCATGAAGTCAGGTTGCGGCCCGATCGGGGCC
>JAQGKJ010000762.1 GCA_028290165.1 Bradyrhizobium sp.
GAGTTCGAGAGCGAACAGCTGGAGCTGCAGCACCGGATCGCGCAGCGCCGCGCCGCGCTGCGTATCAACCAGGCCGGCGGATCGGCGGAAACGCTGCTCGCAAGGCGCAAGCAGACGACGCCTTCAAGCGTCATGGTGCTCGAGGCGATCTCGCGTGTGCTGCCGGACACAACTTACGTGACGGAATTGCGGGTCGATGGTGACAAGATGCAGGTCGTTGGCCTGACGCAGGATGCCCCGGCGCTGATCCGGCTGATGGAGCAATCGCCGCAATTCACCCGCGCCACCTTCTTCGCGCCGACCACGCGCGCGCAAAACGATCCAGGCGAGAGGTTTCACATTGAGGCGCACATCACGCCATATTTCGGGTCGGGATCATGAACCACGTCGCGACGTTGCGAAAGTTCCTGACCGCGCGGCTGCCGGCAGCAACGCTTTATCTCGGTGTCATGATCCTGCTGCTGTTCATTATCGGGAGTTCATTGACCGATCTTTTGGACAAGCATGCAGCTGTTGCGGCGTCGGCCACCATGCTGGAGCAGTTCGAGGGCCGCCGGCCAGTTGCCATCCGCGGTCAGGCCGCCGGCGTTACTGCGCCGTCCGGTTCGCCGTTCCTGGAAGGCGCCACTGTGACGGTCGCGGGCGCTGCGTTGCTGCAGCGCGTCTCCGCCGCAGTGGCAAAGCTTGGCGGCAATGTGCTGTCGTCTCAGGTCGACCTGCTTGGCTCACAATCCAAAGCTGGTTTCCTCACGATTATCGCGAGCTGCGACATCGACCAGCCGGGCTTGCAGCAACTGGTCTACGATCTCGAGGCGGGCATGCCGTTCCTGTTCGTCGATCAGCTCGTGGTGCAGGCCCCGGCGAGCTTCGCTGTGTCCGGCGACGGCAAGCTGCGCATTCTGCTCACGGTCTCCGGGCAGTGGGAGGGAACGAAATGAGACGCGTATCGGTGCGCAGGCCGCCCACAAGGTTCACATGGCTGTTGCTGGTGTCTGCGCTGGGTATTCCCGCCGCGACCTCCGCGTTGCCGACAGACGTGGGGGACATCGATGCTGACGCCCCACGTCGCGCCGGCGCGCCATCGCTCTGGGATTCGCCCGCGGTTCCCGCTCCGGTGGTGATCAAGCCTCGGGAGCGCCCGCCCCAGGCACCTGAGCGTACGCCGAATGCCAATCCGCTTTGGGCCATTCCGCTCGCGACATTGTCGAACACCCGTGAACGGCCGATCTTCTCATCGTCGCGGCGGCCGCCGCCACCTGCGGTCGCGTCGGTGTCGGTGGTGAAATCTCCTCCACCGCCGCCAAAGCCGCCGACTGTCGAGCGTCCGCAGTTGTCGCTCGTTGGCACCATCGCGGGCAGCGACGAAAGCTTCGGCATTTTTATGGACCAGACCACCAAGACGGCGCTACGTCTGAAGCTCGGCGAAAATTATCAAGGCTGGAAGTTGCGTTCGGTTCAAGGCCGCGAGGTAACGCTGGAGCGGGACCAGCAGACCACCATCTTGAGTCTCCCCCAGCCCGGCACCGGTACGGCAGGGCCGGTGCGTTTGCGGGCCGAGAACGCGGCCACGCCGGGGCCAGCCGGCGCTGCACCGGAGCGAGGCGGCCGGCGTTAGCCGATCCAGCCGCCTTGCTGAAGAGCAACAGTGGCCACGAGCCCGAGCGTGAGAAACGGGCCGAATGGAAGTGGCGTCAGGCGCGTCAGTGTCCGGCCTGCAAGTTGCATGATGCCAGCCGCCGCGAGGCCAGTCAGCGACGCGATCAAAAGCTGGATCGGAACGCCGGTGACGCCGACCCAGATGCCGGAAGCGGCGAGCAGTTTGACATCGCCCAGGCCAAGACCCTGGAATTTCCGGAACGCGAAGTAGAGCCGGCGCAACAGCCAAGCGATCGCGCCGATCACGATGCCCTCGCAGCCGGCGCCGAGCCCCGATGGCCAACCATCAAGCAGGACGGCTTTGGCGAGGCCAATGACGGCGATCGCCAGATTGAGCCAGTCCGGGATGATGCCGCGACGCAGATCGATCCACGCCAGCAGGGCGCTTGCGAGATAGACCAAAGCGAGAGAGGTGGCTGCGATCATCAGAGTGTAATTCGAGGATGGCGGGGGTGACTAGGACACGCCAAAAGCCCCCAGGGCTGAACCCCCGGGGGCTTCCAATTTGGCGTTGCTTTTAAATCTTGCCGTCAGTCAGTGCCGATCATGTTCGTGGTCGTCGCCGCCGCCCGAGGCCCAGACCACGGCGCCGGTCGTCTCATCGAGGATCAGTTTGCGCGGTTGATCCTCGTCGTGATTGTCGAAGTCGAACATGTGGTCAAGCGGCCCGGCAATGGTGTCGAACGATCCACCCGGCTGGATCCGTTCACCGTGCAGCCAGTTGTCCTCGACGAAGCGCAGCACTGAGGTCTGGTCGGTGAGCGTGTGGTCGACGTGGTTGCGCTTGGCGAACGGTGAGATCACCAAGAGCGGCATGCGGGTGCCGTAGCCGCAGCGACCCCAGGCCGGCTCACCGAAAGTGCCGTTGAGCATCGGCGCCGGCTCCGGCTTGCCCTGTTGGAAGCCGTTGCTGGTTTTGCAGACACCGAGCGCGTTCAGAGTGTCCACGGCTGGATTGAACGAGGCGTTCACCACCGGCGGCATCTGGTGGTCGTACCAGCCGTCGGAGTCATCATAGAGAATGACCACGGCGGTGTCGGACCATTCCTGGCTCTTCTGCAGGGTATTGATGACTTGCACCAGGAAACGCTGCTCGTCGAGCGGATCGGAATAGCCGGCATGGCCATCCTGGAACGCCGGCGCCTTCAAGAAGCTCACCGCCGGCAGGTTGTGGGCATTCAGTGCGTCGAAGAAGTCATGGATATCGTAATTGTGGTTGGCCGGGTCCGGCGTGTTGCTGTGCGGGATCAAGCTATGACCGATCGCCGCGACCGAGCTTGGACGAGCGTGCGACGAATTCCGTGTCGATGCAAAGTATTGGAACCAGGCGTGATGCGGAATGTAGTCGGCCGAGGTGAATGCGGGGGTGCCCGGTGCGGCAGGATTGGTTTCGCGCGCGCAGCCAGTGGTGCCGTTGGCGTTGACCACATTAAGGTCGAAGCCGCCCATGAACGAGCCCCAGGTGATGCCCTTGTCGTTCAAGAGATCGCCGATGTTCTTGCCGGCCATGGTGACCTGGTCGAGGGTCGGATTGGAACACACGTCCAAGAGCGGATCGCCATCGCCGATTTCGGTGATGTTGCTCTGGAGGTGAGCCGCGTCTCCGAAGGCTTCATGGGTTCCATGCACAAGGCTGTTCGAGGGGCCGAACACGTTCAGCGTCGCGGCGACACCGTTGGTCTGGCCGGAGATGAGGTTGATCGCGCCCGGCGTCGAAGGACCAAACTGGCTGGTGTAGTTGTTGTCGTTCAGCGCGAAATGCTGGGCATAGTTCCACATGGCGGTAGTGGTGTTGCCGTCGAAATAGCCCATGACCAGCGCCTTGGTGCCGACGCCGGCCGGAGGCGGGCCAGCGGTGCCGACGAAGGCCGGGAAGCCGTCCATCTTGCCATTGTCGTACGCGCTTTCTTCGGGAGTTTCGTTGTGGCCCTGATCCGCGGTCAGCACTTGCGAGGGCGGCAGCCGGAAGGGATTCGATGCGCCGGCGCCATTTTTATTCGGCGTGCCATTGCTGATCGGTGGGATGGGGCTGGCCGGATTGTTGGCATTGGCGTTGGGGTTGTTGTTGATCAGATCGATGCCCGCAAGCTGCGCGAAGTGGTTGTTGACGTCGAGCGGCGTGACAAGGTTGTTGACCACTGGCGTGTCTTTTTTCGCCACGAACGGGGTTTCGCCGGCGAGGTTCTGCGCCTTCGGGTAGGTTCCAAAATAATGGTCGAACGAAACGTTTTCCTGAAAGATCACAACTAGATGTTTGATCGGGGTTGCGGTCTGGCGGAGATCGTCGCGACCTCGATCATTGTCCTCGGCGACGGCGCTGGCGCCGGTGACCAATAAAGCGAGGGCCGATACCAGACCCAGGGTTCTTGGCAAACGCATGGTTGCCTCCTTGTTGCATATGAGAAAAATAATGTGGGCGATGGCGCGATGAGAGGGGCGAAAGAGCGCCAGGCGGAACTTTCCAGAGCTGCGTCACACCGCGATGAAAAAAATATGACTTCTTGTTGAAGCATCGCATCGCGCAGCGAAGAGCACGAGAAAAAAATCAAAGCGTGATCGGAATAAAACGAACGCGCCGTTGTTGGCGGCTGCGCCGTAACCAATAAAGCACAATGTTGTGGCCAGGTTCATTGTCCGGTCACCATCCTGTCTTGCGAGTGTTTTTGAGCCGTCACGCAAGCACGCAATGTGGCGTCATCGTCGCCGTATACAGAACGATCCTCTCGATGCAACCAATCTAAAAACAAAAGGAGAAAAAGCTATGTCAAAAACACCGCTTGCGCGAAGGCTTGGTCGATTGCTGCTTGGTTCATCCGTGACAGCCCTTGCACTTTCGCAAGGTGTTCGCGCGGAGGAGGGGCACGATCATGATGGTGCCCAGAATTCAATTGAACAAATCAGGACGGCGTCGCCGGTCAAGCACGTCATCATTATTGTCGGCGAGAATCGCAGCTTTGACCATTTGTTTGCCACCTACACGCCGAAATCGCGCGATGAAAGGGTGCTGAATCTGCTCTCCGAGCGCATCGTCAAGTCCGACGGAACGCCGAACGAGAATTTTGACCGAGCACATCAATTTCAGATCAGCTCCGCTCCGAATGGCGGAAAATTCTTCATCAGCGCCGGGTCGGCCAACAAGTCGCTGTATACGACGCTTCCTGCGCCTGACCTCGCCGGCGTGCAAAACCCGCCAGCTGCCGCCATTCTGAGCGTGCCGGGCGGCGATCCCGGACTGCCCGCTGCCGACCAGTTCCTGTTCGGAACCGGCGGCACGGGCCTACCAAACAGTGTAGGCCCGGATACCCGCATCACCAACGTCAACACCTTGCCGCCCGGTCCATTCCAGCTGACCGGCCCGACCATGCCCTATGACGCCTATACCGGCGACACGATCCATCAGTTCTTCCAGATGTACCAGCAGATGGATTGCGCGATCGACAGCGAGCACGTCACGCGGCGCAACCCGACCGGCTGCTTGCATGATCTGCAATCGGCGATCACCACGACCTACTCGACCCCGCCCGGCGGCACGCCGCACGATACCGGCCAGACAATGGCGTTTTTCAATATGCAGAACGGCGATGTGCCCTTTCTGAAATCGCTCGCCGACAATTACACCATGAGCGACAACTATCATCAGCCGGTCATGGGCGGCACCGGCCCTGACAGCGTACCGCTGGGCTTTGCCGACCAGGTGTTTTTCGGCGACGGCCACGGCAACGCCGCGACGCCGCCCTCAACCAGCATCTACAATCCCGATCCGGTGGCGAACACGCTCAACCAGTACACTTCCCGGAAGCAGTGGTTCAATTGCTCCGATGCGGCCCAGCCGGGAATCAGGGCAATCCAGGATTACCTCGGCAAGCTGCCTTATGCCGTGCAAACGAAATGCGACGCGGGCCACTACTATAACGCCGTGAACATCAATCCGGCCTGGACGCCGCAAGGCACTCCAAGCGGGGCCGGTTCCATTCCGCCGGTCACCATGACGAGCATCGGCGATCTCTTGAGCGCGAAGAACATTCCGTGGAAGTATTATGGTGGCAGCTACAATGTTTCCGGGACGGGCGCTCCGCTTGACGGAATCTATTGCAACATCTGCAACCCGTTTGAATATCAGCTGAACTATCCGGCGATGCGCGCCGACCATATGCGTGACGTCACCGATCTGTTCAATGATCTCAAGAACGGCACGTTGCCGGCGGTGTCTTACGTCAAGCCGGACGGCGCCATGGACGGCCATCCGGCATCGTCGAAGTTCAATCTGTTCGAAGACTTCGCCAAGAACATCATCGAGCTCGCCCAAAGCAACAAGGAACTGTGGGAAAGCACGGCGGTCTTCGTCACGGTGGACGAGGGCGGCGGATATTATGACTCCGGCTTCATCCAGCCGGTCGATTTCTTCGGCACCGGACCGCGCATTCCGATGATTGCGGTTTCGCCGTTCTCGACGGGCGGTCACGTCACCCACGTCTACGGCGAGCACGCCTCCTTTGTGAAATTCGTCGAACGCAACTGGTATCTCGGCAAGCTCACCGCGCGCAGCCGCGATAACCTGCCCAATCCGCGCGCCGACGACGCGAATCCCTATGTTCCCGTCAACATGCCGGCGATCGGTGATCTCTTTGACATGTTCGACTTCGGCGGGGATCACGACCGCGATGGCGGGCGGGATTCCAGATAACCGGGCCAAGAGTGGACTAGACCAACCAGATAGAGGCCGGCCTGCTGCCGGCCTCTATTTCTATTTACGAGCGAATGGTCCGATTGTCCTCAAGCCGAAAATTTCCAGAGCTTGATGATTCGAAACCGGGAGTCGGAATCGTCCTGGCGAAATACCGCGATCCTGTCGATCGCCAGCGTCTGGAGACCGAGCGCAGAAAAGCGATCACGCAGCATCCTCAGGATCGGCTGGCGCCGCGCAGCGTCAAGCCGACCCGTCAGCGTCATGTGGAAGCGGTAGTCTTCCATGACATAAGGATAACCCCAGCGATCGAGATAGTCACATTGCCTCGGCGTCAGAGCGGCGGGATTGCGCCGCGCGCGGTCTTCCTGCGCAAGCGGCGCGCGGAATGAATCGAAGTGGCGCACGCAATCCGCCGCAAGCCGCTCGAGCTCGGCTGACGACTCCGCGAGTACCACCGCGATAAAGCCGCTGATCGAATCGACGACAGGGCGGATGATCGGAATCGGCCGGGCTGTGCCCGCGAACGTTTCGCAAGCAGCGAAAAGCTCGGCTTCGGACTTGCCCGGCGCCAGCGTCAATGGCGCTTTGAGCGTAGCATGGAAGCCGTATTTACGGGGATCTCGGGTCAGATCGCGCCAATCCGGCACCAACTGTAGGACGTCGTCCGGAAAGGGCAGGTCGTCCCCGCTGAAGGCGTCATAACCCAGCAATTCTGCGCCGAAGCGATCCAGATCGCTGCCGGGCGCAGCTACATAATAGATCGCATAGCGCGGGAAAGTTGTCATGTCAGCAGCATAGAGCCGCCTTAAGCGGCTGCAACCGCCTCGCGCCGGGCGATTGATGAACGGATCAGGCGGTTCGCGTCGGTCAGATGAACCAGACGCCCCGCGGCGATGACGGCGACGACGCGCGGCCGCAACGGCACACCGTCATCGACGAGGACGATATCGGCACGATATCCCTTCGCCAGAATTCCGCGATCCGAAAGACCCGCAGCCCCGGCCGGCGCCGCCGAAATCAAGTTCCACGCCTTGGGAAGCGGCAGCACGCCATCGGCGGCGAGGCGGAAGGCGGCCAATAGCTGCGCCGGATAGTAATAGTCAGATGCGAGGATTGAGCATAAGCCCTTGGCGATCATGTCGGCCGCCTTGGTCCATCCGGTATGGCTGCCGCCGCGCACGACATTGGGCGCGCCGAATACAATGAAGTCGCCGCCTTCGGCGGCGGCGCGCGCGGTTTCCTCGTTGACCGGGAATTCGGCGATGCCGACGCCCATGGCGCGAAACGCCTCGCGCATGTCGGGACTATCGTCGTCATGCGACAGCATCCGGACCCCTGCGTTCCGCGCAGTGTCCGCCAGCCGTGCGATGGATGCCGGAACGTCGTGAGCGCGAGAGACGACGCGCTCCACCAGGCCATCAAACGCCTCGCTCGAAAGACCCGTTCGCTCCACCATCTGAGCTCGTTTTCGCGGCCTCGCAAGACTGGAAATCGTGGAGTCCATGTGGTCGTTGAAGGCGAACAGATCGATGCGTCCGTCGGACAGCCACTCCCTGATTTCGGTCTCGGCATCGAGATTGTAGGTCTCATGGCGCAGATGGAAGCGGGTGTCGGCCGCCAGTTGCGGTTTCAGGGTCTCGATGGCTTCGAGCAACCGCCTTGCGTTGTCGCCGCTTCGTAACCCGGGCTCCCAGGACCACGTCGTGGCGTGAAAGACTGTGGTGATGCCGTTGCCTATCGCCTGCCGATCGCTGTCGACCAGCGCCACATCGACGGGAAAACCGACACCGGGGCGCGGCATCAGCTGCCGCTCGAACGCGTCGCCATGCAGATCGACGATGCCCGGCAGCACCTTCAGGCCGCTTGCATCGAGGCCTAATGAACCGCGTCCGTGGTCTACACCCACCGCGCTGATTTCACCGGCCGCGATCCGCAGCGAGCATTCACTGAAATCTGTTCCGAGAAGGGCCCGGCCGCCGTCAATGAAAATGTCCGTCACGATGCCGCACTTCGCTTTGGGAGGGATGAACGGCCGGCGATGCCTGCAGCCTCATACTTTTCAAGGAAATCCTCGACCGGAAGTTTCCGGAAATCGGGCAACGCCCGGCGCAGGGCTGCGTGATCCCAGTCCCACCATGCAAGCGCCGCCAGGCGGTCGGTCGCGGCTTCGGGAAACCGCCGTTTGATGGCCCGCGCCGGATTTCCCGCGACGATGGTGTAGGCCGGGACGTCCCTGGTCACGATGGCGCCGGCCGCAATCACCGCGCCGGTGCCGACGTTGCGGCCAGGCAGCACGATGGCACCGTGTCCGATCCAGACGTCGTGGCCGACATGGACGCGCTTGCCCCGCCGCCATTCGAAGAATTCGGCCTCGTCGCTCTCGCCTTGAAAATAGGCGCTGGCGCGATAGGTGAAGTGCGCTTGGGAAGCCCGCTGCATCGGATGATTGCCGGGATTGATCCGGGTCATGGCCGCGATCGAGCAGAACTTTCCGATCGATGTATAGGTGATCTGCGCGTCGTTCACGATGTAGGAATAGTCGTCCATCGTCACCTCCTGCAGGATGGTGCGCGCGCCGACCTCACAATAGGCGCCGAGCCGGGTGTCCTGCAGTTTGGCCGATGGATCGACGGTCGGTTCAACCGAAAGCATCTTGCCGGCCATGCGCGTTCCCAACAGCGATCCAGATGATCCAGAAGACCGCAGGTCATCGACGGGATCGATGACAACGTCATGACAATCAGATGACGCTCACGGAGCCGTGGACATCGGGGTGCAGCGCAGCGCGGCTGTCACACAACTGTAAAGTCCAGACGTTAGCCATGATTAGTTGCGACGGGTTCTGGAGCATTGCATGCTGGTGGTGGAAGGTTTGACGTGCCGTTTCGGCACAAAAGCCGCGGTCGACAATGCATCGTTCTCCGTTGCGCCCGGTGGCTTTGTCGGGGTGATCGGCCGGTCCGGCGCCGGCAAGTCGACGCTGCTGCGGATGATCAATCGCCTTGCCCCGCCCACCGAGGGCCGGATTCTCTACAACGGCATCGATGTCACGGCCTTGCGCGGCAGGGAGCTGCGGCAATGGCGTGCCCGTTCGGCGATGATCTTTCAGCAGTTCAATCTGGTAGGCCGGCTCGATGTCCTGACCAACGTGCTGATGGGACGCATCTCGGAAATTCCGGCGTGGCGGTCGCTGACCCAGCTCTGGCCCGAGCAGGACGTCGCCGTTGCGATGTCGGCGCTGGAGCAGTTCGATATGGCGTCATTGGCGGCGCAGCGTGCCGATCAGCTCTCAGGCGGCCAGCAGCAGCGCGTCGCGATTGCCCGCGCGCTGGTTCAGGAGCCCGACATCATCCTCGCCGACGAGCCGATCGCCTCGCTCGATCCCCGCAACACCCGCATCGTGATGGATGCGCTGCTGCGCATCAACAAGCATTTCGGCATCACCGTGATCTGCAACCTGCATTCGCTCGATCTGGCGCGCAGCTATTGCGACCGCCTGATCGGGATGGCGTCGGGCCGCATCGTGTTTGACGGCCTGCCTGCGACCCTGACCGAACATATCGCGCGCGAGCTCTACGATCTCGAGGCCAACGAGGTGATGGGTATCCCGGCGGGGCAGGGTCCCGGCGATTCGAGAATTCCGGCTCTCGGCACGGCTGCGGCGGCCTGAGTACCTGCCTCCCATTGCCACTCCCGTTCTGCGCACACGGCAAGCCATCGACTTCAACAGCAAAAGAGGGCCTCATGATCAATCGTCGAACACTTATCGCAAGCGCAGCCGTGCTGGCGTTCACCGCGTCAGCCGCGTCCGCCCAGGACTGGAAGACAAAGTACCCCGAGATCACCTTCGCGGTGGTGCCCGCGGAGAACGCCTCGGGCGTGACCGAGCGCTTCACCCCGTTTGTGGCCTACCTGTCGAAGGAACTCGGGATCAAGGTCAATCTGCGCATCGCCAACGACTATGCGGCCGTCATCGAGGGCCAGCGTGCCGGCAATATCCAGCTCGCCTATTACGGCCCGGCGTCGTTCTCGCGTGCCCGCCTGACCGGGGTCAAAACCGATGCGTTCGTGATCGACGTCAATGCCGACGGCACCAAGGGCTACTATTCGGTGTTTTACGTGCTGGCCAAGAGCCCCTACAAGCAGCTCAGCGACTTGAAGGGCAAGAATCTCGGCCTGGTCGATCCCAATTCGACGTCCGGCAACAACATGCCGCGCTTCAAGATGAACCAGATGGGCGTCGACCCCGATTCATTTTTCGCGCAGGTGGTTTTCACCGGCAGTCATGAAAACGCGGTGCTGGCGCTGGCGCAGGGTACGGTGGACGTTGCCGCCAATTGGTGGAACGCGGAAGACGATTCCAACCTGACGCGGATGCTTTCCAAGAACATGGTCAAGACCAGCGACGGCACGCCGTTGAAGAAGGAAGATTTCCGCGTCATCGTCAAATCGGACCTCATCATCAACTCGCCCTATGCCTATCTCAGCGATCTGCCCGAAGACATGAAGGCCGCGATCAAGCAGGCGTTCCTCGATGCGCCCCAGAAGGACAAGGACGCCTTCAAAAAACTCTCCGACGGCAAGAACCTGCCATGGCAGACGATCATCAACGAGGACTACAACAAGACCATCGAGCTGATCAAATTCGTCGACAATTTGCGCAAGAAGGCGTCCTGATCGGACGGGATGACACTTGAGCCGGGTCCCGCGGCCCGGCTTTTTCGTTTGTCCTGATGCCGCTGAAATAAAGATGTCATGACCATCGCCGTCACAATCCTTCCCGATCAGCAGCTCGTCGCGTTCAATGCTGCCTATCGCAAGGCGGTTGCGCGCAAGCGCCTGCGTGTTTTCCTGGGTGCGAGCGTGTTTTTCGCAGCTCTCGCGCTGGCCTCGGTCGGCGCCGAGGTGAATCTGCGGACCTTCTTCACCCACTTCGGAAACTTCGTCAGCTATTTCAATCGTATCCTGACGCTCGAGGACGGCAGCCGGGTCTGGACCAATATCGCCGAATGGCTCTGGGGTTTTAGGAAATGGTCACTATTGCTGGGCGAGACCATCCTGATCAGCTATGTCGGCACCGTGTCGGGCGCCGTGCTCGCCTTTGCGCTCAATTTTCTGGCCGCGGAAAACACCGCGCCTGCAGCCTGGCTGCGCTTCGCCGTCAAGCGCTTGATGGATTCTGCCGCACGGTTCCCGATATCGTCTTCGCGCTGATCTTCGTGATCGCATTTGGTCTCGGTCCAATGGCGGGCGTTCTCGCCATTACGATCCATTCCATCGGCGCGCTCGGCAAGCAATATCTGGAGATCGTCGAGAACATCGACATGAAGCCGGTGGAAGGGGTGCGATCCACCGGCGCCAGCTGGGTATCGTGCATGCGGTTTGCGGTTCTGCCGCAGGTGGCGGCGGGATTTGCCAGCTACACCCTGCTGCGCTTTGAAATTAACGTGCGCGGCGCTTCGGTGATGGGGTTTGTCGGCGCCGGCGGCATCGGGCAGGAACTGGTGGTGGCAATCCGCAAGTTCTATTACTCCGATGTCAGCGCGATCCTGCTCCTGATCGTTCTGACGGTTTTCGTCATCGATATCGGCACCGGATGGATACGCGGGCGGTTGTTCGGCAAGGACCGGCACGCATGAGCAAACTGCCAACACCCGATTCCGACGGCCTGCACGCGCGGTATCCGGCGGTGTTCGACAGGCCGTTGTCCGCCCGGCTTGCGATGCCACTGATGCTGCTTGGCGCATTCGGTATTTTCGTACTTGGCCTGGGTCATCTCGGCTTCTCGCCGGCGCGGATGCTGGCAGGTCTGCACCAGCTCGGCTGGATCACGATGATGATGATCCCGCCCGATCCCGGCTCCTCGCTCCCACTCTATCTGGGAGCATTGGGCGAAACGCTGTCGATTGCGCTGTTGGGCACCACGCTCGCCGCGTTGTTTGCGCTGCCGGTCAGCCTGCTGGCGGCAAAGAACATCGTGCCCTCGAACATTTTCCGCTTTCCTGTTCGCCGATTCCTCGATTCGATCCGCGGCGTCGACACGCTGATCTGGGCGCTGGTCTGGATCAACGTCGTCGGTCTCGGGCCCTTTGCCGGGGTGCTGGCGATCGCGGTGTCGGATTTCGGCGCGTTCGGAAAACTGTTTTCCGAGGCGATCGAGGCTGCGGACAAGAAGCAGGTCGAGGGTATCCGGGCGTCCGGCGGCAATGCGCTGCACGAAATCCGCTTTGGCCTGATGCCGCAGGTATTGCCTGTGATCGCAGGCCAGGTGCTCTATTTCATCGAATCGAACACGCGCTCGGCGACCATCATCGGCATCGTCGGCGCCGGCGGCATCGGCCTGCAACTGGCCGAGCAAATTCGCGTGCTGGAATGGCAGAAGGTCTCGTTCCTGATCCTGATGATTTTGGTGGCGGTTGCCGGGATCGACTGGATTTCGAGCAAGCTCCGTTTTGCCATCATCGGGCGGCGCGCGGTCGTCTGACGCGCGGCTAAGGACTCTCCACCAGGAATTCGACGCGCTCGGCGGCAAAGCGCGCGTGAGTCGCCAGCAGCGGCCTGCCGTCAGCATCGACATCGGTGCTGTCGACCACAAGGATAGGACGGCCGAGCGCAAGGTCGAGCTGCGCTGCGTCGGTCGCATCCACGATACCGGCTGTGACGCGGGTCGAAGCCCGGCGATAGTCGCGAATCCCATAATGTGCCAACAATTTGGTCGTCGAGCGCACTCGCTCATAAATGCGGCCGGCTTCGGGAAAGCGTTCCGCGGAAAACCAGGTGGTGCCGACGCAAATCGGGATGCGGTCGGCCAGCCTCAGCGCTTCGATCCGGATTAGTGGCGCGCCGATCTTCAAGGCCAGCTGGCGCGCCAGATCGCGCGTCGCAGGCTCTTCGGAAGCGCCGATCAGCTGGCCGCGCGGTTCGCGGCCGCCCGCGCCGACGATCTCGGAAAATCTTGTGCGCGAACGCAGCGGATAGGCGATGCGCTGCGCCTCCACGTAGGTGCCGCTGCCCCGCTCGGCGCGCACCAGGCCGCGCTCGGCGAGCGTCGCCAGCGCCCGGCGGACGGTATGGCGGTTGACGCGATAGCTCTCGGCGATCTCGATCTCGCCAGGCAGCTTTTCGCCCGCGGCAAAACTGCCGCTAGCGATGGCGCGCTCGATCCCGTCGGCGACCTGTCGCCACAATGCCACGCCGGAGGCTGCGTCTTGCATGCTCACGGCGTGGGACGCCTAACGACGGGCATCGGAAATCATCCTTTTGTCACGAAACAGTCATGGCGTTCTACTATCAAGTTGTCTAGTATCATAGACAACTTGATTCCGGCAAGACCGATATGATCGCGACAGGCGAAAACGGCAAACGGGCGCGGCGCCAGGCCGCGATGGCGGTGCTCGCGCATTCCGACGCGGCTGACATTGCCGGGCGTCTCGATGCCATCGCGGCGCCCGCTTACGAAAACCTGCGCGAGCCGGA
>JAQGKJ010000766.1 GCA_028290165.1 Bradyrhizobium sp.
TCAGGTAAATCCCCTGAGCGGAGCCGGGAGCCGCCCCGGTGACATTCTTGCCGAAGATGACCGAGCACCCGGAGCCAGGTGGCGTGAACTGGATCACCCGGTAGTCGTCACCGGCGGCGAAGTCGGCGTCGAGCCTCCAACCCAGGCCGCCGTAAAAGCGCTTCGCGCGATCGACGTCCGAAACGGGGATGACGACGATCTCGAACTTCATGTCGACCGTCCGCGCTTTTGGAGTTTCGATTTCAGTTGTCATGGTTCTCTCCGTGATGCTTGTGAAGGGGCGGCGCACACGCCGGCGCCGTATTTTTCTCGCGGTTTCCTCATGGTTCTCCGCGTTCGGCCTTCAAGGGGCATAATGGTTGAAGACAAAGTCGCGAGCTTTGACGGTCGCGTGGCAGGCAAAGCAGGTATTTTGCACCGCCTCGCCAGCGGGTTTGCCGTCGTCAAATTGAGCGAACCCCCAGCCGCCGGTCGAGGCGTATTTTCTTGAGTCCTTGACCATGAACTGAACCCCGTTCTTGGGCGGCCCGGCGACGTAAGATTGCAGATGGCCAAAGGCTTTGCTGCTTTCCGCCAACGGATCGTAACTCCAGGCGAGCCGGGCAATGATGGTGCCGTCGGGGTACGGAAGCTTCGCTTCCCGGGAAGCCTCGAGCGCGACGTCGTTGCCCAGAATGGCGCGCAGATCGTTGAGCTTGCCTTCTTCGTGGGCCACGGAGATCAATCTCCAGTCGCGGTATCCGGGCGGGAGTTTGACGCCGTAGATCGGAGCGGCCTCTCCATCGGCCTGTCCAGATGCGGGGGCCATGCAGGCGACCACGCCGGCCAGCGCTCCAACCGCAACCAGCGCCAAAACATTCCGTCTCATACGGTGCGTCCTTCAATAAGGTTTCAGAACAGGCGTTTCATCCAAAATCGGTAATCGCCAACGCCGCGCCGAGCGCGAACGGAGCAAACTGCGCGGCCAGCAGAATCACGATCAGGCCGAGCGCCGCCGCCGCAAACAAACTGGTCCAGGACATCCGCATGATCATCACAGTGATCCTTTTCGAGTTTGATCGTTGGGTCGAGGTGGATTGCTTGAGCCCGGAGACGGCGACCTGCGGACCGCCTTTGGGCCGGTCCGCAGGTCCCTGACGTCGCCGATCAGCTTTCGGCGACGTCGACGACAGCTTCGGCAAAGGCTTGCGGGGCTTCCTGGGGCAGATTGTGCCCGACGCCGCCCTCGATGGTCCGGTGCGAATATTTGCCCGAGAACATCCTGGCGTAGGAACTCGGCTCGGGGTGCGGCGCGCCATTGGCATCGCCTTCCATCGTAATCGTCGGCACGGTGATGACCGGAGATGTGGCAAGCCGCTTATCCAGATCGTCGTATTTCCGCTCGCCGTCGGCCAGAGCCTGCCGCCAGCGGTAATTGTGGATCACGATCGCGACGTGATCGGGGTTTTCGAACGACGCCGCAGAGCGATCGAAGGTGGCATCGTCGAAATCCCACTTCGGCGAAGCGAGCTGCCAAATCAGTTTTGAAAAGTCGCGCCGGTATTTGTCGTAGCCGGCGCGGCCGCGTTCGGTGGCGAAATAAAACTGGTACCACCATGCGAGCTCGGCCTTCGGCGGCAGCGGCATCTTGCCGGATTCCTGGCTGCCGATCAGGTAGCCGCTGACGGAGACGAGGGCCTTGCAGCGCTCCGGCCAAAGTGCCGCGACGATGTCGGCGGTCCGAGCCCCCCAGTCAAAACCGGCAAGTGTCGCCTTCTCGATTCTGAGCGCATCCATCAAGGCGATGATGTCGACAGCCACCGCCGACGGCTGGCCGTTGCGGAATGTTCCGTCGGAAAGGAAGCGCGTCGTGCCATAACCGCGCAGATACGGCACGATCACCCGGTAGCCCGCCGACGCGAGCAAAGGCGCGACATCGACGAAACTGTGGATGTCGTAGGGCCAGCCGTGCAGCAGGATGACGGCAGGACCATCGGCGGGGCCGGCTTCGGCGTAGCCGACATTGAGGAGACCGGCGTCGATTTGCTTCAGCGGGGCGAACGACGTGTTCGTCCCCGGCTTGATCCTGGGCAGGTCGGCCGGTTTTGCCTTGCCGGATTGTGCCTCCGCCGAACCGCTAAAGGCGAACGGGGCGGCCGCAAGGGTCATGGCGGCGGTGCCAAAAAAGCGCCGGCGGTCGCGGTTGATGTCTTCAGACATTTGAAATCTCTCTCGTTCGAAGGTTGGCCGGGAATCGGCAGGACTATCCGTTCTGCGATCGCAGCGATTTGAACGATGCCCGCATCTCGCTGCAGAAGACTGCCGGTTGTTCCCAGGCCGCAAAGTGACCGCCCTTGTCGAGCTTGTTGTAATGGATGAGCTTGGGAAACGCCCGCTCCGCCCAACTGCGCGGGGCCTGGTAGATCTCGTCTGGAAAGGCGCTTACGGCGACCGGGATGGTGAGGTTCTTGACGTCGAAAAACGGCAGCTTGTTTTCCCAGTAGAGACGAGCCGAAGAGACCGCGGTGTTGGTCAACCAGTAGAGCGTGATGTTATCGAGAATGTCATCTCGCGTAAGGCCTTCGGTTTTGCCGTCAAACACGCGTGCAATGAGCTCGTAACTGCGGGCGTCGTGATCAAGAATCCATGCTGCGAGGCCAACCGGTGAATCCGCGATCCCGTATAGCGTCTGTGGGCGGTTTGTCATCTCGTTGGCGTAGCCAACGCCGTGCTTGAAGAAAAAGTCGAGTTGGTCGTACGCGTGCCGTTCGTCGGCCGAGAGACCGGATGGCGGCGGGCTTCCGAGTTGCAGCGCCTTTGAAACGTCGGCTGGAACAGTGGCGGGCATGTTGGTGTGAATGCCCAGCAATTCCGGAGGTGCCTGGAGAGCCATCTGCTCGGTGATGGAATCCCCCCAATCGCCGCCTTGCGCCACAAATCGCGTATATCCGAGGCGCTTCATCAGGACGCTCCACGCCCGCGCGATGCGGACAGGGTCCCAGCCGGTCGCGGTCGGCTTGGCTGAAAACCCGTAGCCCGGGATCGACGGAATCACCAGATGAAACGCGTCCGATGCGCTGGCGCCATGGGCCGTGGGATTGGTCAGTGGATCGACAATCTTCAGCTGCTCGATGATCGACCCGGGCCATCCATGCGTGACGACGAGCGGCAACGCGTTTTCATGCTTCGAACGAACGTGAATGAAATGAATGTCGACCCCGTCGATCTCGGTGATGAAGTGCGGCAGGGCTTTCAGCTTCGCCTCGCCCTTGCGCCAATCGTACTCTGTCGACCAATACTTCGCGAGTTTCTGCATCGTCGCGAACCGGACGCCCTGCGTATCATCGCTGACCGTCTCCCGATCGGGCCACCGCGTCGCCAGCACCCGCCGGCGCAGATCGACGAGATCGGCGTCGGGAACGTTGACGCGGAACGGGCGGATGGCGTCGCCTTCGGTTGCGGCGGCCAGATGCTCGGGCAGCAAGCTGACGGCGCCCGCGGTTGCGGCGAGAGCGAGAAGGCTGCGCCTTGTGGGTGAAAACGATGTTGCGGACATGAGATCCTCCCCTGATGAAATTGAGCCGCCTCGGCCCTTTAATGTGCGGGGGAAAGATGCTCGCTGCGGCGCTTCGGACCAATCGTCCATGCGGTTGCCGGGCCTAAACGTTGGTATGGTCCGCGCGAACGAAATCGCGACCAGCAATACGGCGCCAACCCTGCCACGCCGGCGGCGCGCGGATCAAAAGTTCTTCAGCCATCCGGAATTTCAGCAAGCTTCAGCAGCGATCCCACGCACTGGCGTGGTTAGCTGCCTGATCCGCCGCGATGCGACTCCACGGCCCTGCCAAGGCAACTGATCAGGTTCTCTTCATCGAACGGCTTGGTCAGAAAGCAAATAGCTCCGTCCTCGAGCGCCCGCGCCCGGACGCTTTCCTCGGGAACGGCGGTAATGAAGACGAAGGGTACTCGGCATCCCTCACCGCGCAGACGAGATTGCAGCTCGACTCCGCTCATCGCAGGCATGCGGACGTCGGCGATCACGCACCACGTATTACCCAGCTGCGCCGATTGCAGAAAGGCTTCGGCGGAAGGGAAAACATGGACGATGTAACCGAGCGACCTCAGGAGATTGAGATCGGAAGAGCA
>JAQGKJ010000769.1 GCA_028290165.1 Bradyrhizobium sp.
GATTTCGCAACGGCGAGTTCACCATGATCGGGCTGAAGGTCGGCGAGCGGCCGCTGCTGCGCGCCTACAGCGTCGCGAGCGCTAACTACGAGGACCGGCTCGAATTCTTTTCGATCAAGGTGCCGGACGGGCCGCTGACCTCGCGGCTCCAGCACCTGAAAGAGGGCGACGAGATCATCGTCAGCCGCAAGGCGACCGGCACGCTGGTGATCGACAATCTCGACGACGGCCGCAATCTCTATCTGATCGGCACCGGCACCGGGCTCGCGCCGTTTCTCAGCGTGATCAAGGATCCTGAAACCTATGAGCGTTTCGAGAAAGTGATCCTGCTTCACGGCTGCCGCCGCGTCGCCGAACTCGCCTATGGCGAGATGATCACCGAAAAACTGCCGAACGACGATCTGATCGGCGACCTCGTCCGCAACCAGCTGATCTATTATCCGACGGTGACGCGCGATCCCTTCCGCAACCGCGGCCGGATCACCGATTTGATCACGTCGGGCAAACTGTTCAGCGATGCGGGTCTTGCGCCGCTCGAGCCCGAACATGATCGCGTCATGATCTGCGGCAGCCCGGCGCTGGTTCACGACACTCGCGCGCTGTTGTCGGCCAGGGGCTTTGTCGAAGGCAATCACGGCGAGCCGGGCCAGTTCGTGGTCGAGAAGGCGTTTGCGGAACGCTGAGGACGCTTTGTCGCAAAACTCGTCATGCCCGGCCATAGGCGAGCGGAAGCGACGCCGTCCTTCGGACGGCTATGCCCGGCCATGACGAAAAACCCAATCGCTATTCCCTGCTGCGAGAGCCTGCGCTTTGCGCTAGAGTTTTTGAAAGATCATCTCTGACGCAGGTCTAAAAATGCAAATCCGCAACGACGATGTGCTGCTGATCATCGACGTGCAGAATGATTTCTGCCCCGGCGGCGCGCTGGCGGTTGCCGATGGCGATGCGGTGGTGCCGGTCGTCAACCGCCTCGCCGAGCGTTTTGATCACGTCGTGCTGACGCAGGATTGGCATCCCTCGGGCCATAGCTCCTTTGCGACGTCGCATCCCGGTGCTGCTCCCTTTGAAGCTATTGGCATGCCTTACGGCCAGCAAACGCTGTGGCCCGATCACTGCGTGCAGGGTACGCCCGGGGCAGCCTTTCATCCGCAACTGAAGACAGAGCGGGCGGAACTGGTGATCCGCAAGGGTTTTCGCCCCGCCATCGATTCCTATTCTGCGTTCCATGAAAACGACCGGCGCACGCCGACGGGCCTGGCCGGTTACTTGCGCGAGCGCGGCCTGCAGCGAATCTTCATGGCGGGGCTGGCGACCGACTATTGCGTCCATTATTCCGCCGTGGACGCGCGCCGGCTCGGTTTTGAAACTGTGGTGATCGAAGACGGCTGCAGGGCCATCGATCTGGGGGGCTCGCTCGATGCCGCCCGGGCAGCGATGGCCGCGGCGGGCGTGAAGCGTATCAACGATCTTTAGGGCGTTTCCCGCAAAAGCGCGCCCTCGGACTTGATCCGAGGATGGGTGCTGGCTTTGCGATTGGAATACGCGCAAGTATAAGAGATGCGACGATGGTCGCGCGGTGGCGCACCGGGAGGTAGTGATGGCAAAAACGCAAAGCATCAGGGTTGCCACCTATGACGGTCCCGGCGCGGAGCCCGTGATCCGGGAGGTACCGTGGCCGAAAATCGCGGGAAAGGCCGCGCTGATTCAGATCGGTGCCTGCGGCGTTTGCGGCACCGACCTGCACATCCTGAAAGGGCACTGGCCAAAACCGCTGCCGTGGCCGTTTACGCTCGGCCACGAGATGGCCGGTGTGGTCGTCGAGATCGGACCCGAGCTCAAGACCGACTGGATGGATCACCCGATCGGCGTCGGCTCCAAACTGATGATCCCGCCGTTCATGCCCTGCGGCGAATGCTATTATTGCAAACACTTTCCCGAGCAGGCCAATCGCTGCCAGACGCCGGTCTACTACGGGCGTTACCTCGGATTTGAAAAAGCCCCGCATCTGTGGGGCGGCTGGGCCGAATACGTCTATGTCGATCTCGGCATGCTGCCGGGAACCAAGATCTACAAGCTGCCGGACGACATGCCGCTTCGTCTCGGCGCGCTGTCGGAACCGATCACGTCCACCATTCGCGGTTTCGCGCGGGCTCAGCGAATGGGCGGATTCAAATGGGGCGATACCGTCGTGATCCAGGGATCCGGTCCGATCGGGATTCTGGCGATCGCTTCCGCCCGCGAAATGGGTGCCGGGCGCGTCATTTGCGTCGGCGCGCCGGAGTCGCCGCGGCTTGCATTGGCACGCAAATTCGGAGCCGACGAGACGGTCGACATCGATGTGTACCGAACACCCCAAGAGCGAATTGCGCGCGTGCGCGAGATCGTCGGCGGGTTCGGCGCCGACCTCGTGATGGATTGCACCGGCCATCCAACGGCGGGTCCCGAAGGCATCGAATTCCTGCGCGACTCCGGCTTCTACATCGAGATGGGCCAGTTTACCGACGCCGGGCCGATCGAGACCAACTGGCATCGTTTCGTCGCCAAGGACATCACCATCATGGGCTCCTGGGCGTTTACGGCAAACGACCTCGCGCTCGGTGTGCAGATGCTGCACCATGCGAGGGACAAATATCCCTGGTTCGAGATGCAGACGCTTTATCCCTTCGACAAGACCGGCGTCAGCGCCGCGGTTGCGGATGCGATGGCGATGCGCACGGTCAAATCAACCATCGTGCCGTTCCCGCATCTGTTGGAAGCGTAGGAAGAGAGCCGACTGGTGTCGGCTGCACCATCACGCTGATCCGGAAATAAACGCCTCCAGCCGGGTGGCAAAATAAACCGGCGTCTCCTGCATGGGATAGTGCCCGGAATTGCCGATCTTCTCTATTTGCGCGTGCGGATAGAGGGCGGGATAGACGCTCCGCACCAGACCCTCGTTGATGCCATTGTCAAATTCGCCGTACAGCACGAGCATGGGTGCCGCGACCTTGTGGGCGTCGGCGGCGAAGTCATCCTTGATGAAGGAGCGCATATAGCTCTCGAACGCTTCTGGATTGGCCGTCTCGCGCGCCCGCCGCAGCATCAATTCCAGCCACGTCTTGGAAACACGGTTGCCGAGCGAATCGCCCATCAGGGCCAGGGCCGCCTCGTCCTGCTCGCACGCGGCGGCAAAGAATCCGAAAACCGCATCGTCGAATGGCAGCGCCGAAG
>JAQGKJ010000812.1 GCA_028290165.1 Bradyrhizobium sp.
CGCGCCTTCCTGCTCGACCGCAAGGCGGCCGGCGCGCCCGGCAAGAACTGGCTGTTCTTCGGCCATCAACGCAGCGCTTGCGATTTCTTTTACGCCGACGAATTGAACGCGATGAAGACCTCGGGTCTCCTGACGAGGATGTCGCTGGCGTGGTCGCGCGACGGTGACAAGAAATTCTATGTACAGGACCGCATGCGCGAGGTCGGCCGGGAATTATGGACATGGCTCGCCGATGGCGCCAACGTCTATGTCTGCGGCGACGCCAAGCGCATGGCGAAAGATGTCGAGCGCGCGCTGGTCGATATCGTCGCGCAATTCGGCGCGCGTTCCACCGATGAAGCGGTCCGCTTTGTCGGGGAACTCAAGAAGAAAGACCGGTTCCAGCAGGACGTATACTGATGGAACCGGTTCCAGTCCAATCCGCTTCAAATGCCAACGAATAAAATTCTAGCCCGAATCCGGCGCGTAGAATGTTTCAACTGTAACAGAAGCCTGCCGGAGAGTTGATATCGCTATTTCCATGGTTGTCTTGCGTCCCGGCGCGAACAGTATTCCACTCGAGTTGATGGGGCGTTGGAGATCGACCATGCGCGAACTATCGGCGGAGGCCCGCCTGCACCTTTATGCGCGTTCCCTATCCCGGCAAACCGGAACAGGATTCCATGCCGCAGCCCTCTATGGCGCCTTCGCGCTGATCGCCGCCGTCGTGTTCGGCACGCTGTCGGTTCACCCGTTCTGAAACGCTACGCCGCCTTCTTGAATGGCGCCACTTCGATGCCGCCGTCCTTCAACGCCTGCCGGACGCCGCGCGCGATCTCGACGGCGCCGGGGGTATCGCCGTGAATACACACGGTGTCGGTGCGCATTTTTATCACCTTGCCCGTGACCGAGACGACGGCGCCATCCTGCACCATCCGCACGACGCGCTGCGCGATCTCTTTTGCATCGTGCAGCACCGCGCCCGCTTTGCGGCGTGACACCAGCGAGCCGTCGTCTTCATAGGCACGGTCGGCGAACACCTCGTGCACCATCGGCAGGTTGGCGGCCTCGCCCGCCTGCACCAACCCAGAATTGGCCAGCACCACAAAAACCAGATTGGGATCGACCGCCCTGATCGCGGACGCAATCGCCTTCGCGGTTGCTTCGTCCTCGCAAGCGACGTTCGACAGCGCGCCGTGCGCCTTGACATGGGTCACCTTGTGACCGGCAGCCGTCGCGATCGCCTGCAGCGCGCCGATCTGGTAGGCGACGAGGTTCTCGATCTCCGAGGCTTTCATGCCGGGGAATGGCCTGCGCCCAAAACCGTGCAGATCGCGGTAACCGGGATGCGCGCCGATGCTGACGCCGCGTGCCTTCGCCAGTTCGCAGGTCTTGCGCATGATGTCGGCATCGCCGGCATGGAAGCCGCAGGCGACGTTGACCGAGGTCGCAAGCTCGATCATGGCGGGGTCATTGCCCATTTCCCAAGGGCCAAAACTTTCGCCGAGATCGCAATTGAGATCGATGGTCTTCATGTCTGTTGTCCCTTTGCGCGAGTGGATCTCTGTTAGAGAGTGGATCTCTTGTTAAAGAGTGGATCTCTGTTAGTCCTGTGCCAGCGCATCCGCGGATGGAATTTGCCAGGTCCTCGCGTCGACGGCGCTGACGGCGCTGCCTGCGACATTAGCATCCTGCAGCGCCTCGATGTTGAGATCAAAAGTCTCGATGGAACGAAGCCGATCGGGCAGGGCGCGCAGCAAGCCTGCGAACTTCCGTGCCTCGCCTTGCGCCTCCGCCATGCTGACGGCCTTGAACTTAAAACCCTTTCCTGCCGGGATCTGCGCGAACCGCCCGAGATCGGCAGAAATCACGGTTGCGATCTTGGGATAGCCGCCGCTGGTGCCGCGGTCCGGCATCAGCACGATGGGCGCGCCGTTGCCGGGCACCTGGATGCTGCCGTTCACGGTGCCGTCGGAGACGATGTTGTGACCGTGAAGATGTTTTATCACGGGACCCTCGAGCCGGTAACCCATGCGATCGCTGGTTGCGGATATCTTCCACTCGCTATCCAGAAACAGCTTTTTGGCGGCGTCGCCGAATTCGTCGTCCTGCGGGCCCATCACCACGCGGATCGGGCCCTCCAAAGCCGCCGGAAGATCGATCCGGCGCTCGGCCGGACCGCTGGCCGCTCGTGCCCGCAATTCGTCACCGGCCTGCAGCGGGCGTGGATAGGGGCTGCCGAGACCCGCGCGCGCATTCACCGCCAGGCTGCCGAACATCAGCTCGCCGGTAATTCCGCCCTCGATCGCGAGATAGCTGAAGGAACCGCCGCGTGCAAAACCGAGCGTCAGGGTTTCGCCGTCCGCTAATGTCATGGACGTATCCGATGCAACTGTGCGCCCCGAAATGTCGGCGTTGCGCGGTGCGCCCGCAAGCGCGACCCGGACCGCGCCTTCGCGCGCCGTGAACGCCGCGCCGAACGGGCCGACCTCGATCGCCGCCGTGAGCGGCGCATTTCCGACGAGGTTGTTCGCGACGGCGAGCGCCAACCGGTCCATCGCGCCGCTCGGGGTCAGGCCGTAGCGCTGTGCGCCATGGCGGCCGCCGTCCTGGACGGAGCTCGCGGGCCCAACGGTTGAAATGACCAGCTTGCTCATGATCCGATCAACTCGGCGATGATCTCGCCATGTTCGGCAGCGCGATCCTGTTCGGCGAAGGTTTTTGGATCGACCGCGGAAAACGTCACGCGATCGCCGGGTTCCAGCAGAAAGATCGGATCGCGGTGCAGTTGATAGGTTCGCACCGCAGTCCGCCCCAACAGATGCCAGCCGCTCGGACCGGCCAGACATTGCACGCCGGTCTGGACGCCGCCGATCGAGACCGTGCCGGCCGGCGTCAGCAGCCGTGGATTTTGCCGCCGCGGCATGTGCATGAAATTTTCCAGTCCGCTGAGATAAGACCATCCCGGCGTAAAGCCGATCATGGCGACGCGGTAATCGCCGGCGACGTGGCGCGCCACGATATCGTCCGGCGTCGTGTTGAGCGTCCTGGCGACATCCTCGAGATCGATGCCGTGCTCGCCGCCATAAGCCACGGGAATGCGCCAGCGCCGCGTCTTCGTCGTCGGCAGAACCGGGTGTTGCGCGAGCGAGGTCAGCTGTTCGCCCAGCGTATCGAAATCAACTAACACAGGATCGTAATGCACCAGCAGCGACCGATAGGTCGGCACCGTTTCCGTCACGCCGGCGACCGGCGAACTCGCAAGAATGCGATCGAGCGCCAGCACCCGCTGGTTTGCGGCATCGTCGATGTTGCGGCTGAATTCCACCGTGATGGCGCTATCGCCACTTGGCAGGATACGGGGCTGGGAGAGCGTCGCGGCCATGGGCTCACAAGTCTTCGGCAGATGCCAAGCTCTAGCGTGTTTTGCGGCGAAGTGGAATTCGCATCATGCAAATCGGCCTGCGAGTTCAATAAATTAATCGATATGGCAGCGATAAGACACCGTGATCGCGCAATCGCGATGCGGCCACCCACCCCTGAATTGGCGACAGCACTTGACGCCATGCCCGCGCCCCGCAAGATGCGCCCGCCGCGATCCATCCCTTTACCGGAGTTCTGCTTTCGATGTCCCTGACCCCCGAAGCGATCAAAACCCTGTCCCGCGTCTCCACCGCCACCATCACCACGGTTCTGCTCAAGAAGGGCCTGCGGAACGTCTGGCTGCGCGGCTCGCGCCCACTGCGGCCGGGACAGCCGCGCCTGGTCGGGCCGGCCTTCACCCTGCGTTTCGTGCCGGCGCGAGAGGATCTGGCGACACCGGAATCCTGGTCGTCGCCGATCTCGACCCGGACCGCGATCGAAGCCATGCCCCAGGGCTGCATCGCCGTGGTCGATGCCATGGGCATCACCGACGCCGGGATTTTCGGCGATATTCTGTGTGCACGCATGGTCAAGCGCGGCGTCGCGGCGCTGGTGACTGACGGCGTCGTGCGCGACCTCGAGGGCGTGCTCGGCACCGGCCTACCGGTGTGGTGTGACGGTTTCGCGGCTCCTCCCTCGGTCGCCGGGCTGACTTTCGTCGGCTGGGGCGAACCGATCGGCTGCGGCGGCGTCGCGATCTTCCCGGACGACATTATCGTCGCCGACCAGGACGGTGCCGTGGTGATCCCGAAAGCATTCCTCGACCTCATCCTGGCCGAAGGCGCCGAGCAGGAGCGCATGGAGGCCTGGATCGTCGAGCAGGTGAACGTCGGCGCGGTGCTGCCGGGCCTCTATCCCATGAATGCCGAGACCAAGGCGCGCTATGCGGCTTCGAAGAAATAGTCAGGACGCGGCAGAACGGCGTCCGTCATCGCAGGAGGAATCTTATGGACATCCATCTCGCCGGCTCGCGGGCAACACGCCGCGCTCCAAAAGAGTATTTTACCGGTACAGTCTGGCAGGATCCGATCATCGTAGCTGAAGCCCCGGCACGGATTGCCTCGAACCGGGTGTCCTTCGAGCCGGGCGCGCGAACGGCATGGCATACGCACCCGCTGGGCCAGACGCTCTATGTCATCTCGGGCGTCGGCCGGGTTCAGACCAAGGGCGGGCCGGTGCGCGAGATCAA
>JAQGKJ010000817.1 GCA_028290165.1 Bradyrhizobium sp.
GGATATTGGTCACATAGATCCTGGCGTTGGCGACCGATTGCCAGGCATGCGGATCGGCGTCGGAGCCGAGTTTCAACGGCGCGATGCCCCTGGTCGCGGTGAGGATCGGCGCCTTGCTGCCGGATGCCTGCAACAGCCGCGGCAGCCAGCCTTCGAGGCCGAGGCCGTTGATGACCAGGAGTTTCGCGTCCGCGACCTTCTTGGCGTCCGCCGGCGCCGGCGTATAGACGTGCACGTCGCCATTGGGACCGACCAAAGTCGTCACGCTGACGCGGTCGCCGCCGACATTGCTGACGAAATCGCCCAGGATGGAAAAGCTCGCGACCACGCTCAGGCGATCTTGCGCGCGCGCGGGGGAAGCGACCGCAACGAGCATCAGAAAAACCAACCAAAATCGAAAACCTATCCTTCTGGTTTGAAGCATTGGCTCGATATCCCGGCAACGGCGGTGAGCCCCCTCTCCCTTGTGGAAGAGGGTTGGGGTGAGGGGTTACGGTCTATCGACACACCTCAACCACTCACCCGGATCGCATCTTTCGATGCGACGTAGCCGAAGCTTTTGCTTCGGCGTTCTTTTTCTAAGAACGGCCGCCGAAGGCGGCCTATGCCTCTCCCACAAGGGGAGAGGTGGGCACCGAGCATTTTGGAGACCGAAGACACTAAATTCATAGCTCCGCTACGCTTCGAGGTGACGGCCGGGGAACATCTGCCTGAACAGGCCGCCGACGCTGCCGAACAGCACGGAAGCCACATAAAACATCGCCGCCACCAGAATGATCGCGGGGCCCGACGGCACTTTGGTCTGGAACGACAGCACCAATCCGGCATAGCCCGAGACAACGGCGCTTGCGACCGCGACGCAGATCATGCCGGTGATATCGCGCGACCAGAACCGCGCTATGCCGGCGGGCAGGATCATCAGCCCCTCCGCCAGCAAGGTGCCGAGCGCCTGAAAACCATTGACCAGATTGATGACGACCAGCGCGAGGAACGCCAGGTGCGACGGCGCGCCGGCGTGGCTGACGGTGCGCAAAAACAAGGGATCGACGCTCTCGATCACCAGCGGGCGGTAGATTACCGCCAGCACCAGCAACGTGATCGTGGCGTTGAACGCAATCACCAGCAGGGTCGGGTCGTCCAACGCCAGGATATTGCCGAACAGCACGTGCAAGAGATCGATATTGGTGCCCTTGATCGAAACGATCGTCACGCCGAGCGCCAATGACACCAGATAGAAGGTGGCCAGCGATGCGTCTTCCTTCAGCCCGGTCGAGCGCGACACCACACCCGCAAGGATCGCGACCGTAAAGCCTGCGATCAATCCGCCCGTCGTCATCGCAAACAGATTGAGGCCCGACAGCAGAAATCCGATCGCGGCTCCGGGCAGAATGGCATGCGCCATCGCGTCGCCGACCAGGCTCATCCGCCGCAGCATCAGAAACACACCGATCGGCGCGCCGCCGAGCGAAAGCGCGATCACCGCCGCCAGCGCCCGGCGCATGAATTCGAATTCGGTAAATGGCGCGATCAGCGCGTCAAAGATCATCGCCATCATGAATCCCGAGGTTCAGGCGGCCCGCGACGGCAGATCGTCCACCGCGCAAGCCGCGGCGCTGTCGTCGAACGCTTCGCACATCCGGCGGGCTTCAAGAAGATTTTCAGCCGTCAACACCTCCGACGTCGCGCCCCAGGCGACCTTGCCGCGCGCCAGCAGCAGGGTTTCCGGAAAATTTGCGCGCACCAGATCCATGTCGTGCAACGCCGCCAGCACGGTGCGCTTTTCAGTATGCCAGCGCCGCACCAGATCGAGCAGATCGGCCGAGGTCTTGGCATCGATGGCGTTGAAGGGCTCGTCCAGCACGATCAGGCGGGCGTCCTGCAGCAGCACGCGCGCGAACAGCATGCGCTGCATCTGCCCGCCGGACAGCGTGCCGATGGGACGGTTCTCAAAACCGTTGAGGCCGACGGCTGCGAGCGCATGCGCAATCTTCTCGCGCGCCTGCTTGCTGCCCATGCCGCCGAAAAATCCGGTCAGGCGCCAAAGCCCGGTGCCGACGAAATCGTATACCGAGATCGGAAAGCTGCGGTCGATATCCGCCGTCTGCGGCAGATAGGCGATATCCCGGATATCGAGATCGCCGATTTCGATCGAGCCCGCCAGGGGTTTAAGAATGCCGACGATGCCGCGAAACAGCGTCGACTTGCCGGCGCCGTTCGGCCCCACGATCGCAAGCAACGCGCCGGCGGCGACTTCGCCGTCGAGGTGGTGCACCGCCGGGTGCCGGTCATAGCCCAGCGTGACGTCGCGGAATTTTACTTGCGCCGCCATGCTCACCTCATCGCCAGCCAGACGATGGTCCAGAGGCAGATGCTCACCGCAATCGCCGCACTGACGCGGGAAACCCCCGTCATGCGGAGGATCGACCAGGGCGCCACCTGGGCCGGATGCGGCGAAGCCGGGCCGTGACTGTGGACGTGCACGTGGCCATGGAAGTGGTCATGGCTGTGCGGGTGGATATCGGATGGAACCATCGGAAAATGTTATATTATAACATTACGGGTGTCCAGCCGGCCCGGCGGGCCTTACGGCTTCCCGATCGCCATCGCGATGGCGGCCGCCAGGAACGGGAACGGCAGCGACACCGCGGCTCGGAACCAGACGAAGCGCGCCGGCATGAACGGAATTTCCCAGAGCAGCAGCCGCTGAAAGGCAAACAGCGCCCAGGCGATCACATAGGCGATCACCTGCGGCGGGCCGCCGCCGGCCTTCAGCGCCACGGCGCCGATGGAAAAGCCGACCACCGGCCCGCCCGGAGTCGCCGCGCCCGCGATCACGGCGGTCAGCACGCCGAGCCAGCCCGAGTTGGGGCCGAGCCAGCCGGTGATGATTTCCTGCGGAATGACGGCCGCGATATAGCCCGAGCCGATCACGCCAAGCGCGATCCGCGGCACGATATTGATAAAATCCATGGTGCCTTCGCGCAGCGAGGCGACAAGAATCGGCCGGCCGCGCTGGAGCGCGATAAATCCGACCGCAGCCACCGAACCCCACAGGATGATGTCGATGAGAAGGGCGGCGCTCATGGCGGCGCCGCCTTCGGATACATGCGGACATACACAAAACGCCCGAGCGCGCCTGCGAGCACCGGCAGCGGCAGCGAGATCACGATGCGCCACAGCGTGAAGTCAGTGCCCATGATCGGCAATTCCCAGGCGACCGCGCGGCCGTAGCCGATCAGGGTCCAGCTCACGACCATGGCGATGGTCGCGCCGAAATCGGCGCCGACCGCGAGCAGCGCGCTCGCCACCGGATACGCGGTGAACGGCCCGCCCGGCAGGATCGCGCCAAACGCCGTTCCGATCAAAAGTCCCTTCAACCCGGAGTTCGGCCCGAGCGCTCGCGACACTTTTTCGTGCGGCAAGATCTCCGCGATGAAGGCGCC
>JAQGKJ010000828.1 GCA_028290165.1 Bradyrhizobium sp.
CCTCCGCGGTCAGGGTCGCCGGCGCATTGGCCAGCAGTTTCGACCAGTCGGGATTGCCGGTAAAAAGGTCGGCGTCCCACCAAACATCGCCGGCCTCCAGCGCCTCGCGCTCGGTGTCCGACATGGCCGGCAACGCGCCACGCGCGAGAGCGAAGAGCGGCTTGGTGATGAAATCGCGGCGAAGGGCATGGGTGTTCATGGCGATGTCCTCATGGTCGGAGCAAATGCGCGATCCGGCGATCCCGCTTATGCCAAACGACGGTTCATTGTAGCGGAAACCCTGAGAATCAGGTGAACACTTCGCACTGAAAATGAAGCGAAATTGACTGGCTTGATAACGGCACGCGACGTTAACCGTTCCGACAACGCAATGCACAAACGCAAGGCTTACGACAACGCGCTCAATCGGGCCGCTTCATCTCGAACATGGCCTCGGGCCTGATCTCAAAATAGTCGCCCTTGCGCCCGGCGCGCACGATCGGACGGGCCAGTGCGGTCTGGTAGACGCCGTCTTTGATGAAAGCCTTGTCGATGTGGACGGCGACGACCTCGCCCAGCGTAAGCCAGGCCTGCGCCTTCCGGCCGTCGGCGCCCTGCAACTGGATGATCTGCGACAGCTTGCATTCGAACGCGACCGGGCTTTCGGCGACGCGGGGCACGTTGACGAGCTTGCTTGGCGCGGCCGTCAGCCCGGCGATCTTGAACTCGCTGACGTCGTGGGCGACATGCGCGGCGGTTGCGTTCATCTGCTGCGCCAGATCCATGGTCGCGAGATTCCAGACAAACTCTTTGGTCTCCTGGACATTGGCGACGCTGTCCTTCCAGGAGGTCGAGGAAAATCCGATGATCGGAGGCGTATAGGCGAACCCGTTGAAGAAGCTGTAGGGCGCGAGGTTGATGTTGCCCTTGGCGTCGCGCGACGAAATCCAGCCGATGGGGCGCGGGGCGACGATGGCATTGAAGGGATCATGCCTGAGGCCGTGGCCGTTTTTCGGCTCGTAAGAATGCAGGTCTTTTGGGCTCGATGAGTTCACTTTGGTGACTTCTCGCCGCGCGGGGCGAGGCCCGCGAGAACAAAATCGATCATCCGGTCGAGCGACGGTCCGGGCTTGTCGGCACATTGCGCGATCATCTGCGGATGAAAAAACCGCATCATCGCGGTGCAGGCGCACATCGCCGCCAGCGGCGCGTCGGGAGCCTCGAATTCGCCTGAGGCTGCGCCATCGGCAATGACCGCGCCGATGGTCTCGGTGATCCGCTGCATGTGCGGGACGCAGACCTCCCAGCTCTCCTCCATCGCGATCTCGACCATCTCATGCAGCTTGGAATCGCTGACATAGCGTTCGCAATTCATGCGGTGGACGGTGGTCATCAGCTCGCGCAGCCGGGCAGCCGCCGGGCCCTGCCTGGCTGCGATCGCCCCCGCAGCAGCTTCAACCCCGCCCATCAGGATGCGCGCGACGCCTTCGTTGATCGCCTTTTTCGAATCGAAAAAGCGATAGACGTTGGCCGGGCTCATCCGCAGCACCTTGGCGATGTCGGCGACGGTGGTCTTTTGATAGCCGATTTCGCGGAACAGACGCTCCGCCACCACGAGAATCCGTTCTCGGGTATCGGGTTCGATATGTTCAGAAATCAGCGCCATGTCAGGACTCATCAGTGTACTTAATGTTCAGTTATTCAGCGGCCTCAGCAAGTCCAAATGCAGGCTCGGCTTGGCTGTCATGCTGCGGTGCAGGGTCAGCCTGCTTGCTGACGCCGGCCTCGCCAAGGCTCTTGCGGAACCAGAGCGCATAGAGGCCCGGCAGGTACAGCAAGGTCAAGAAGGTTGCAACAAACAAGCCGCCCATGATGGTGATCGCCATCGGGCCCCAGAACGCGGAGCGCGACAACGGGATCATGGCCAGAATCGCGGCCAGCGCGGTCAGCACCACCGGGCGGGCACGCCGGACGGTGGCCTCGATAATGGCTTCCTTGCGGGTCAGGCCGTGGGCGACGTCGGTCTCGATCTGGTCCACCAGAATGACCGCGTTGCGCATGATCATCCCGGCCAGCGCGATCAGTCCGAGCAGCGCCACGAAGCCGAACGGCTGGTTGGCGACGTTCAGCCCCAGCGACGCCCCGATAATGCCGAGCGGCGCGGTCATGAAGACCAGCAGCAATCGCGAAAAGCTCTGCAACTGGATCATCAGCAAGGTCAGCATGACCAGGACCATCAGCGGAAACAGCACGAAGATCGACGCGTTGCCCTTGGCGGATTCCTCAAACGCGCCGCCCGCCTCGATCCGATAGGCCGGCTCGAGGTGATCGCGGATCTCCTGCAGTTTCGGCCAGATCTGGTTGGTCACATCGGGCGCCTGTACGCCGTCAACGACATCGCCGCGAACCGTGATCGCCATGTCGCGGTTGCGCCGCCAGATGATCGGCTCCTCGTGGGAGTATTCGATGTTGGCGATCTGCGTCAGCGGCACCGCGACCCCGTTGCGCGAGGTGACGGTGAGATCGCCGACATGGCCGAGATCGAGCCGTTCGGACGGCACCGCGCGGGCGACCACGCCGACCTTCTCGATGCCGTCGCGGATCGTGGTGACGGGCGCGCCGGAGATCAGCATGCTCAACGCCGTCGATACGTCCTGCGGGGTGAGGCCGAGCGCGCGGGCGCGGTCCTGGTCGACCACGAGCTTCAGGTAGGGCGACTGCTCGTTCCAGTCGAGCTGCGGATCCTTGACGTTGGGGTTCTGCTTGACCACGTCGCGTACCTTGTAGGCGATGTCGCGCACGGTCTGGGCGTCGGGGCCGATCACGCGGAACTGGACGGGAAAGCCGACCGGCGGGCCGAAGTTGAAACGATCGACGCGGACGCGCGCTTCGCTCAGGGCCCCATCATTGACTGCGTTTTCGATCTTGGCCTTGATCCGCTCGCGCGCCTTCACGTCCTTGGCGACGATCACGATCTCGGCGAAAGCTTCATTCGGCAGTTGCGGATTGAGCCCGAGCCAGAAGCGCGGCGAGCCCTGGCCGACATAGGCCGTGTAGGTGGAGATGTCCTGGTCGTCCTTCAGCAGCGCTTCGGCCTTCTTCACCGACTTTTCCGTGACGCCGAACGCGGTGCCCTCGGGCAGCCGCAGCTGCAGGAACAGTTCGGGACGCTCGGACAGCGGAAAGAACTGCTGCTGCACGTGACCGAACGCCACGATCGAGAGCGCGAAGACGCCGACGGTTGCCAGCACCACCTTGACGCGGTGCTCAACGCACCACTGGATCATGGCGCGGAGAATCCGGTACAGCCGCGTCTCATACACCGCGTGCGGATCGTGGTTGTGGTGGACTTTGATGTTCGGCAGCAGTTTGACGCCGATATAGGGCGTAAAGATCACCGCGACGAACCAGGACGCGACCAGCGCGATCGCCACGATCCAGAAGATGCCGCCGGCATATTCGCCGACCGCGGAATTGGCGAAACCGATCGGCAGGAAACCGGCGGCCGTAACCAGCGTCCCCGTCAGCATCGGAAACGCGGTGGATTCCCATGCAAAGGACGCCGCGCGGACGCGGTCCCAGCCCTGCTCCATCTTCACCACCATCATCTCGACGGCGATGATGGCGTCGTCGACCAATAGACCGAGCGCGATGATTAGCGCGCCCAACGTGATGCGATGCAGGTCGAGCGACATCGCATTCATGACGATGAAGACGATCGCCAGCACCAGCG
>JAQGKJ010000835.1 GCA_028290165.1 Bradyrhizobium sp.
CAGAGGCTGGCGGCGATCGCAAACAGATAGGTCGCGTTGTCGCTCGGAAAGCTGCTCCAGTGCTCGAGGTCGGCGTGCCATTCGAAAGTCGGCGCATTGGTGCCGATCGCGTACATCGGGCGATCGCGATAGGGCAGTAGCGTGGAGATGACGCGATTGACGACCAGCGACAGCGACACCGCCAGGATCATGATGAGAATGGTTTCGCGCCGCCGCGGCATCTCCTTGTCGGGCCAATACCAGAGCACGCCGACGATCCCCATGAAGATCGAGCCCTTGAGCACTTCGAGATGGACGACGACGCGATCGAGCGCCGGGCTCCAGCCGCAGAAATCGTTCAAGGCTCGGAAGATCGACACGTCGAGTCCGGCCAGGAAATCGATCACGGCTTAAATGCCCCTCAGCGCTGCCGCGCGTCTCCATGACGGCGGTGTGACAAATTCGCGATGGTTTGCGACAGCAATTTGGCCGGCGTCGGGCTGAAAACAGGCGCCAGCGCAGGCCAACAGGCGGCCAAATAATACCGACACTCAGCCTTCGTGAATCCAAAGGCGAAACCGCCACGGCAGTGCCGTCCGTTCCGTCGCGATCCGCCGATCGGAACCTTGATTTTTTTCCCGGGGTTTCGCCGGAACGAGTGCGTCGTCGGAGGGAGAGGCCACCCAAGCCGCCCCCGGCGCTCGCTTCGTTCAGATCATCATCTCCATCGGCTGAGGGATATAGTGGAATCCCTCGCCGGTTTTCACGACATGGCCATAGCCCGGCCACGGGTAGTGGTAGGACATCACGGCGACCTTGTTGGCGGCCAGCATATCCAGCATCTTGACGCGCGATTCCGCTGCCTGCTGCGGATCGGTGTCGTAGGAGAATTGCATCCGCGGCTTTTCCATCAGCAACACCTGGTGGTGGGTGAGGTCGGCGAGGAAGGCGAAGGATTTTCCCTCCGAGGAGATCATGAAGATGTGGTGACCCACGGTGTGTCCGGGCGCGGCCATGGCCTGAATGCCGGGCAAAAATTCCTGGCGGTCTTTGTAAAACACCAGGCGGTCGCGCACCGGCAGCAGGTTCTTGCGGGCGTGGACGACGAAATCCTTTAACGGGCTGCCCATCTTGCCTTCGTCGGTCCAGTAATCGAAGTCGCTCTGGGCGATGTAGAACTGCGCATTCGGGAACAGCACCTTGCCGCTGTCGTCGACGACACCGCCGATATGATCGATATGGGCGTGCGAGAACACCACCGCGTCGATGTCTTCCGGCTTGATGCCGGCTTCCGCCATGCTCTTCTGCTGGCGCCCGGTGGTTGGCCCGAACGATTTTGCCGTGCCCATGCCGGTATCGAACAAAACGAGATTGTCGCCCATGTTCACGATCGGCGAGTTCTGCTCGAGCACGATATTGGCTGATGACAGGAAGTTGTCCGAGAGCATCTTCCTGATTTCTTCATCCGATGCTCCGACGAAGGTGCCCTTGGGAGGGCCAAGCGGCAACGGTCCGTCGGAAACCACGGTGACCTCGGCGTTGCCCAGATTGAAGCGGTAGAAATAGGACGGCTGCGTCCCGATCTTGGGCGCTTTCGCCAGCGCGCTGCCGCCCATCATCGTGGTAGCGCCCAGGCCGGCGCCAAGCGCAAGCAGGGACCTTCGCGAAACATGAGATGTCATGGGTTGTTCCTCCATTGTTTTTAAGAACATGTTTTTGTTGCCCCGGAGGCGGGTCGCACCGCCGTAACGGGCATGGGCAGGGTGCGACTGATTTTAGGCCTTTGGAAGGCGCGACACCCTACATCTGTAAGGCAGTACGCTAAGGCGCGATCAGAAGGCGTTGGTTGACACCAGGAAAGCGTCGTGCGCCCGAGCTGCCACACGGATGCGGCTCGCAAGCTCGTCAAACTTTTCATCCATAAATTCGAGCGGCCCTTCGCCCATAAAATTGAAATAGTCACGGGCTGCTTCCGTTGCTAGGTACGCCACGGTTTGTCCGATTTGAGGCCGCGGATTGGCCCATTCAAAGCGGGGCGCAAAGCTAACCTCCTCGTGATTTGTATCTAACTGAAATTCGAGCAAGTCCATCCAACTTCCGTGAATCGCGGCGGATGCACCGCCGAATGAACCTAGGTATGCCTCCCCCAATCCGACGGCGTCGGCCCTTTCGGCCAGAGTTTTATCCGCCCAATTTCTCGGGCGTGACGCGGAAATGTCCTCAATATGAATCTCGGAAGCTTTGGCAACTTTGGCAATCGAATTCAGCATTCTGCTTTCGACTGGTAGCACGTTCCCACCGCGCGAGGTGATTTGCTCCTGGATTTTATCGTAAAGCCGCTTTTCCTGCCGCATTGAATGGGCAACGTAGGAATCAAATACTTCAGGATCGTCGGCAAGTTTGATGAGGTATCGAAGATTCACAATGCATTCGAAGGCGAGGCGAGCGACGATGAATGCTATCTCTCGCCGGCGCTGGCAAATCTGATCAAGCAACGCGCTGATCAATTTGTAGAGTCGGACCAGGTGACCGCCCAAAATCGCCTGATTGCGATTCCAGCGATGAGTTTCCCTAGGTAATAGGTTCGCTGCAACACAGACGTATGAGCCAACCTCAACAAGTAATTCAACTGCGATTCCGTTAAAGTCAGCCTCAGAGGTGAAGGCCTTGAGGCGTTCCTCGCCTACATCAGTTGCCTTGATTGCATCGATCTGAGCTAGGAACGCTCTCGCGTTCTCGTCTAACTCCTCGCTGTTCACGGCGAACGCTCCTGAACCAATGATCACTGCTCGATTGCAGTCTTGTGCGACAGCACATGACCTGGCCTTAGCAGGCAGCGGCGCAGCTGTTTAGCCCCGCTTCTTCTCGATCACGTCCCAGATTTTCGCCGCGACATCCGGCCCGCCGAGCCGCGCAATGGCGCGGATGCCGGTTGGCGAGGTGACGTTGATCTCGGTGAGATTGCCGTCGATGACGTCAATGCCGACGAACAAGAGTCCGCGCTCGCGCAGCACCGGGCCAAGTGTCGTGCAGATTTCGCGCTCGCGGTCCGAAAGCTCGGTGGCCTGCGCCGCGCCGCCGCGCACCATGTTGGAGCGCAGGTCATCTGCCGCCGGCACGCGGTTGACGGCGCCGGCGAATTCGCCGTCGACCAGGATGATGCGCTTGTCGCCGTGCTTGACCTCGGGAAGAAAGCGCTGGATCACCCAGGGCTCCTTGAAGGTGACGGAGAACATATCGAACAGCGAGCCGAAATTCATGTCCTGCGGCATCACGCGAAACACCGCGGCGCCGCCATGGCCGTGCAGCGGCTTCATCACTACCGCGCCGTGCTCGTCGCGGAACGCGTTGATCTCGTCGAGATCGCGCGAAATCAATGTCGGCGGCATCAATTTCGGAAAATCCATCACAAAGATCTTTTCCGGCGCGTTGCGCACGCTGGCCGGGTCGTTCACGACCAGCGTTTTCGGATGCAGCCGCTCGAGAAAATGCGTCGACGTGATGTAGGCGAGGTCGAACGGCGGGTCCTGCCGCAGCAGGATGACGTCGAACGCGGCCAGCGGTTCGCGCCTGGGCTCACCGAGGGTGAAATGGTTGCCCGGCTCGTCGCGCACCGCCAGCGTCTGGATCGGGGCGACCAGCTCCTCACCCTTCAGCGAGAGCATGTCGGGGGTGTAATAGGAAAGCCCGTGGCCGCGCTTTTGCGCTTCCAAGAGCAGCGCGAAGGTCGAATCGCCGCGGATGTTGATGCGCTCGATGGGGTCCATCTGGACGGCGACGTTCAATGTCATATTGGTTGTCCGCGAGTTGCTTCTATTGGTCGGAATTTTAAGGGCTGGCGTCGAACGCCGCTAACAGATGGCGTGGCAAACGTTTGGGCGCAATCAGCATGGCGTCAAAACGCAGTTCATATTCGGCATGTTCGGGATGCGCCATCAGCCAGCCTTGCGCGGCATCGATGATGCGCGCCTGCTGGCGCGCCGTTACCGCATAGGCGGCGTCATCGAGGCTGGCCCGGGCCTTGACCTCGATGAAGACAATCAGGTTTCGCCGCCGCGCCACGATGTCGATCTCGCCACAGGGCGTTCGAAATCGCTTCGCCAGGATGCGATAGCCTTTTGCCATCAGGTAAGCGGCGGCGTAGCTCTCGGCGGACAGCCCGGTCCGGAACGCGGCGACGCGCGCGGGCGAGGCGAGTTTCGCAAGTTTTTCAGGCGGTGCGGCACCGTCACTCTTCGCCATCGGTCTCCCCAGAGCCCATTTGCTTGTTGTTTTCCTTGGCGAGTTCGAGCGCGCGGGCATAGATCTCGCGGCGCGGCCGGCCCGACAGTTCGACCGCATGCGCGACCGCGTCCTTGACGCTGTCGCGTTTGAGAGAGGCGCGCAGCAGATCATCGAGATCATGATCGAACATCATCTGCGCGTCCGCCGGCGGCGGGCCGATCACCAGCACGAATTCGCCGCGCGTCTCCAAGGTGTCCGCTGATCGCGCCAGCTCGGTGACCGGCGCACGCCGCACCTCTTCGTGCAGTTTGGTCATTTCGCGGCAGATCGCGGCGTCGCGCGTGCCCATGATGTCGGCCAGATCAGCGAGCGTATCCTGCACGCGGTTTCCGGACTCGAACATCACGAGCGTCGCGTCGATTCGCGAAAGCTCGGCAAGCCGCGCCCGGCGCGCGGTCTGCTTCGGCGGCAAAAACCCTTCGAAGAAAAACCGGTCGGTGGGCAGCGCCGCCACCGACAGCGCCGTCAGTACCGACGACGGCCCCGGCAGCGCGATCACGCGGTGGCCCGCGGCGCAGACCTCGCGCACCAATTTGAAACCGGGATCGGAAATCAGAGGTGTGCCGGCATCGGAGACCAGGGCGATGGAGGCGCCCTGTTTTAGTCTTTCCAGGATCTTCGGCCGCGCCAGCGCCGCGTTGTGCTCGTGATAGGGTTTTAATTGCGCGGAGATGCCGTAGCGCTCGGTCAGCCTTCGGGTGATACGGGTATCCTCGCAGGCGATGATGTCGACGCCGGCGAGCGTTTCCAGGGCGCGCAGCGTGATGTCGCCGAGATTGCCGATGGGAGTGGCCACCAGATAGAGGCCCGGAGGTACCTTCGGCGCAATCAGGAGCTGGCCGCCGACGGAAAATGTACGGTCGGCGGGTTCCGTCGAGCCTTCTGGTCTATTTATGGAAGCAGTTTTTGCGCGCATAATCCCAATCTAGAGGGAACACAGCGCTTGCGCCACGTGGCTTGCGGTCAAGGGAACGCCCTGCCGCACGAGGGAGCCGGGGTCCGCAACCGGCGCTCGCGCCAGAGCGCCATAATCCTTTTGATTTGGTTAACTATTCGCCGACAATATGCCTAAATCCACCCTTCCTGATCTTTGGGAGGTGGAAATCCTGACCGATCCAGGTCGGTCAAGAGATAGAGATACGATGGTGGGCCCGCTCGAACCCAAGTCTTTGCCTACCAGGTCTCGGCCGTCGGGGACGACCCGGCGGACGGCGGTCGGCTTGATTCTCGGCACGCCCCTCTTGGGCGCCTGCGCCGGCGTTCAGCAGAGCCTGAGCTCGTTCTCCAATCCCTTCAGCTCGCAGGCAGGGCCCTCGGGGCCGCCCCAAGAGCCGCTCGCCGTTGGCAACGGACAGGTCAAGGTCGGATTGATCCTGCCGCTGTCGGCTGCGGGGAATGCCGGCGTCGCCGCGCAATCGATGAAGAACGCCGCCGAGATGGCGCTGGCGGAATTCCAGAATCCCAACATCCAGCTCTTGATCAAGGATGATGGCGGCAATCCGCAGGGCGCGGGCCAAGGAACGCAGCAGGCGCTCGACGAAGGCGCGGAGATCATTTTAGGCCCGCTGTTTGCCGTGTCGGTTCCGGCGACCGCGCAACTGACGCGGACGCGCGGCGTATCGGTGATCGCGTTCTCGACCGATTCGAGCGTGGCGGGCCGCGGCGTCTATCTGCTTAGTTTCCTCCCCGAATCCGACGTCAACCGGATCATCGAATACTCCGCCAGCACCGGGAAGCGATCGTTTGCCGCGCTGCTGCCCGACAATGCCTATGGCAATGTGGTGGAGGCCGCGTTCAAGCAGGCGGTGGGGCGCCGGGGCGGGCGCGTCGTCGCGTTTGAAAAATACGGCGCTGATCGCGCCACGGCCGCGCGCACGGTGGCGCAAGCGCTTGCCCAGGCCGATGCGCTGTTTATCGCCGACGACGGCGATTCGGTGGTGACGGTCGCCGACGCGCTGACTGCAGCCGGGGCCAACTTGCGAAATATCCAGATGCTCGGTACGGGGCTGTGGGACAATCCGCGCGTGTTCGCAAGTCCCGGACTCCAAGGTGGGCTGTACCCCGCGCCGGATCCGGCCGGTTTCCGCAGTTTCTCGACGCGCTACCGCGCCAAGTTCGGAGGCGAGCCGGTGCGAACCGCAACGCTTGCCTATGACGCCGTGGCGCTGGTCGCGGCATTGGCGCGCACGCAGGGGCCGCAACGCTTCTCGCCGGAGGTGCTGACCAACCCGTCCGGCTTTGCCGGCATCGATGGCCTGTTTCGCTTCCGCCCCGACGGCAGCAACGAGCGCGGCCTTGCGGTGATGCGGGTCGCCTCAGCCGGCGGCACGCCGGTCGCGGGCTCGCCGAAGAGTTTTGGGGCGTAACTTCTACGCCGCCAGATCGGCCACCACGGCATCGAGGACCGGAAATCCGGCTTGCGTCACGCGCAGCCGCCCGCTTTCGTCGACGACGATCGCGCCTTCTTCGCGCAACACTGCAATCCGGCGCGGATCGAGCGCGCGGCCCGACAGCGCCGCATAGCGGGTCGGGTCGATGCCTTCCGCGAGCCGCAAGCCCATCAGCAAAAATTCATCGGCGCGCTCTTCGCTGTTGAGGCGATCGTCGGTGACGACGCCGTGGCCGGAAGCTTCAACGCGCATCAGCCACGCCTCCGGGCGCTTTTCGGTGGCGATCGCGTGCCGGACGCCATCGAGATCGAGCCGCCCATGGGCGCCGGGACCGATGCCGGCATATTCCTCGCCGCGCCAGTAGACGAGGTTATGCTGGCATTCCGCGCCTTCTCGCGCGTGATTGGAAATCTCGTAAGCCGGCAGGTCGTATTGGGCGCAGACCTCTTGCGTGACGTCATACAGCGCCCGCGCGGTCGCTTCATCCGGCGTCTTCAATTTGCCCGCGGCGTGGAGGCCGAAGAAAGGCGTGCCTTCCTCGATCGTCAGCTGATACAGCGACAGATGCTCCGCGGCTTCCGAAATCGCCAGTTTGAGCTCTTCCGTCCACATCGCGGGCGTTTGGTCAGGCCGGGCATAGATCAGGTCGAACGAGTAACGATCGAAGGCGCTACGTGCGATCGCCACCGCATCGAGCGCTTCGCGCGCCGAGTGCAAGCGTCCCAGCGATTTCAGCGCGCCATCGTTCAGCGCCTGCACGCCGAGCGAGACGCGGTTGACGCCGGCTGA
>JAQGKJ010000839.1 GCA_028290165.1 Bradyrhizobium sp.
CGGCGCGAAATGCCGATGCCTTCGTTGTCGGCGACGATCAGAAGTGCATCGCGCACCGCGTCGAAATTATACAGGGGCTCGCCCATGCCCATCATCACCACATTGGTGACGAGACGGCTGCCGGTCGGGGTTTCGCGGTCGGCCCAGTCGTTGAGGCGATCGCGCGCCACCATGATCTGGCCGACGATCTCGCCCGCGGTGAGGTTGCGCACCAGCCGTTGCGTACCGGTATGGCAGAACGAACAGTTGAGCGTGCAGCCGACCTGCGAGGATACGCACAGCGTGCCGCGGTCGGTTTCCGGAATATAGACGCACTCGACTTCATGCGCCTTTTCGAAGTTGTCGCCGCTCGGCAATCGCAACAGCCATTTGCGCGTGCCGTCATTGGAAGTCTGCTCGGCGGCCACTTCGGGCCGCGCAACGGTGAAATGCTGGTCGAGTTGGGTGCGCATTTCCTTGGAGACGCTGGTCATCTCGTCGAAATTTTTCGCACCCCGGACATAGATCCAGTGCCACAGCTGCTGCACGCGCATCTTGCGCTGCGCAGGCGCCACGCCGATCGCCCCTAACCGTTCCGCGATCTCCGCGCGCGACAGACCTATCAGCGACGGCTTTGCCGGCGGCACGTAGCTTTCCAGCGCGACCTTTTCCAAGGGCGCGCCTGCACCTGAACTGGTTTCGATTGGAGGGCTGGTCATGGTCTCATTCATGGGACATCAGATAGGCCTTCCGCGGTCCGCTGGAAAGCCACGAAATGCGCCGTTTCCAGTGTTGAAGGTCGCTAACGCCTGCAATCCTGCGCCAGCCGGTCGAGCGCCTGGGAAAGTCCCTTCAACGAGAAGGTATCCGTGGTCTCGGTGCCCTTGGCGGAAACACCCTTGACGGTGACATCGGCGGCCTTGCGCATGGCGTCGACCATCCGCTCCTCCTCGGCGGCGTTCTTGATCCAGAGCCCGTCGCCCTGGGTATACATCACATAAGAAGCGCCGCCGACCTCGAGCGTCGATTCCGAACCGGGCTTCAGGGTGTTGCCAATCATGACCGAGACTTCGTTGGTGACTTTTTCAGCCGGGCGGGTGGAGACGAAGGCGTAAGCCGGGTCGCGCGGACGATTAGGCGGATTGGTTTTCGACGATGAAGGTTTTGCCAGCGCGAAGCACACCTTCTTGCCATTCGGCGTTGCGGTATAGGCGCCCCAGGTGCCGAACTGGCCGATCAGCGTCGGCTCGGCGTTGCCCGCGACCGCCGCGGCAGGCTTGGTTTCCGGCTTTGCGGGTGCGGGCTGGGCCGCGCCTTTGGAGGGCTTTGGCGACACGCTCTGCGCCTGCGCAAGGCCTGTTGGCCCGCACACCAGCAAACTCGCCACCAGAGCTGTCAGTATTCGCCGCACGGACATGACCAAGTCTGGTTCCCTCATTATTGTGACTGGAAGATGGCCCGGCATCGCGCTGTCACGCGAGCGATGGATAGCCGGGAAATGCCTTTTTGGGAAGGCAGTTACGGACCAGTTACAGGCCCTGGCGCGGGACGGCGAGAATCCCGTCGCGCGCTTGCGACGCAGGCCATAGCTTTAGCTCTTGGACCGCGCCGCCCGCTGCTTCTCCCACTGTGCATCGGTCCACTGCAGCAAGTCCTCGGCGCCCGAACTGCGCAAATGCGCGCCGCCGTCCTGCACCACCATCTCGCCGTTGATGTAGCCGGCGGAATCGGAAACGAGAAAGCTCGCCAAGTCGGCGAGCTCGCTGTGTTCGCCGACGCGGCCAAGCGGATTTTTGGACGCCCAGCCTTCGTCACGCCCTTCGGGGCGAAGCTGACCGGACGCGCCTGCGGTCGGAAACGCGCCGGGCGCGATCGCCACCGTGCGAATGCCCTTCGGTCCCCACTCCACCGCAAGACTTCTGGTCATCGCCAGGATGGCGGACTTCGCCATCGCCGACGGCACCGTGAAGGCGCGGCCGGTAATGGTCGAGGTCGAGAGGATGCTCAGCACCACACCGCGATGCTTTGCCTCGATCCAGCGCTTGCCGGCGGCAAGCGTGCAATACATCGCGCCGTGCAGCGTCGGCGCGAGGATCGCATCAGCGGCGCGAAACGACAAATGCTCGGTCTGGGCGATGAAAGTCGCGGCGGCATTGTTGACGAGGATATCCAGCGGCGCCTCGCGCCAGATCGCCTCCATCATGGCATCGACGGAAGCGCCGTCGCGAATGTCGCATTTTATCGCGGTGACCTTGCCGCCGGGATCGCTGCGCATCCGGGTCGCAGTCGCCTCCAGCAATTCGAGCCGGCGGCCGCAGATGATCAGCTCGGCGCCAAGCTCGACAAAGCGCCGGCCCATCGCCGCCCCAAGCCCGGAAGCGCCGCCGGTGACCAGTATCCGCTTTCCCTTGAGCAGGTTTTTTTCAAACATCGGAATTCTCTCCATTCAGATATCGCGGCACTACTCGATTTAGCCTCATCCAGAGGAGCGGCGCCTTCGCCGCGTCTCGAAGGATGGGGCGGCCGCCCGCGGCCTCATGGTTCGAGACGGCGCAAGGGCGCCTCCTCACCATGAGGTAGCCCGAATCAGATTGTAGCCCGGCTGCAAATCCGGCAAGAAGCATCCCAGCCTCAACTGTGCGTCCGAAACTCAGGTGTGTCCATGAAAGCCATTCTCTGCTCGCAATATTGCGGCCCCGACGATCTCATGCTCACCGAGGTGCCCGATCCGGTGGCCGGTCCCAATGAGGCCGTGATCGCGATCAAATCCGCAGCGCTGAATTTCTTCGACCTCTTGATGATCCAGGGCAAGTACCAGATCAAGCCGCCGTTCCCGTTCTCGCCGGCTGCCGAAGTCGCAGGCGTGATCGAGAGCGTTGGCTCTGGCGTCACCGAGCTGAAAGTCGGCGACCGCGTGGTAGCCTCCTGCGGCCACAATGGCGCGCGCGAAAAGATCGCGTTGCCGGCGAATTCGATCGTGAAGATTCCCGACAATCTGGATTTCGATCGCGCCGCAGGGATCATCATCATCTACGGCACGGCGCTGCACGCGCTGGAAGATCGCGCCAGCCTGAAGCCGGGCGAGACCATGGCGGTGCTGGGAGCGGCCGGCGGCACGGGGCTGGCGGCATGCGAACTCGGCAAATTGATGGGCCTGAAGGTGATCGCCTGCGCCTCGTCGGATGAGAAGCTTGAATTCGCCAAACAACACGGCGCCGAGCTCGGACTGAACTACGCCAGAGAAGACCTCAAGGAAGGCTTGCGTCGCCTCACCGGCGGCAAGGGCGCCGATATTATTTTCGACCCCGTCGGCGGCGCTTACGCCGAGGCGGCACTACGCTCGATCGCATGGGAGGGCCGTTTTCTCGTGATCGGATTTGCCGCCGGCGACATTCCGAAGATGCCGCTCAATCTGGCGCTCCTGAAAGGCTGCGATATCCGCGGCGTGTTCTGGGGCGCCTGGGCGCGGCTCAACCCGGAGAAGAACCGCGCCAATCTGGAAAAACTCGTGAAGTGGACGGCGGAAGGCAAGATCTCTTCCCATGTCGACCGCACGTTCCCGCTGGCACAAACCGCCGACGCCCTAAAAGTCCTCGCGGGCCGCAAGGCGATGGGCAAGGTGATCCTGCATCCCTGACGCAAGATGCCAACGCGGTGACCGAATGAAGCGGCGCGAATTCATCACCCTTGTTGGCGGCGCGGCGGTTGCGTGGCCGCTGGCGGCGGTGGCGCAGCAGCCGGCGAAAATACCGCATGTCATAAGCCTCTCGCCCGTCGACACCGCATCGCGGACGCTGGCTTACCGCGCACAATTACGCGAACTCGGTTATGTCGAAGGGCAAAATATCCGCCTTGAGTTTCGAGACACCGGAGGAGATGTCGATCAACTCCCGGCGCTCGCGGAAAAACTGGTGCGGGATGGTGTCGACATTATCCTCGCGACCAGCTTTCCTGCCGCGATGGCAGCGTACAAAGCCACCCAAACGATACCGATCGTCGCCTTTGTCGCCGTTGACCCCGTCGCGTCAGGACTGGCGCAGAGCCTCGCCCATCCCGGCGGCAACGTGACCGGCGTTGCGGTCTTTGCCGAAGAAACCAGCGTCAAGCGCGTGGAGCTGATGCGCGAGGTTGCTCCGCGCGCGGTGCGGCTCGCGGCGGTGGTGACGAAGGTCGCCCAGAGCCCGCGAATCCTTGGACCGATACAGGAGACCGGCGACAAGCTCGGCTTCGCGGTCGAGGTCATCAGAATCGACGATCCCGCCGATCTCGCCAATGCCTTGCGACCGGAAGTGCTCGCCGGATTCGACGCGTTCATGTTCCCGCCGGACGCGGTGCTGAGCGCTCACCAACCCGAGGTCATCCAACTCGTTGGTTTGAGCAAAAAGCCGGCGATCTTTTTTTCGCCCGATTGGGTGGAGAACGGTGGCCTGATGTCGTTCGGGCCGGATTTCAATGACGCCGGCCGACACTTGATTGCGCAGCTTGATCGTGTGCTGAAGGGCGAAAAGCCGGCCGACCTGCCGTTCGAACGGCCCACCAAATTTCAGCTCAGCATCAATCTCATTACCGCACGAGCCCAGGGCATCGAACTCTCGCCTGCGCTGCTCGCCCGCGCCAATCGCATCATCGAATAGGCAGCGCGTTTAGCGCGACAGGCTTGGAGGATATTGCCCTTTGCCTAAAATCTCCTGAGCAAGGGATTTTAATTCAGCGGACGCGGCGCCAGATGCCCATCGCGCACTGTTCGCCTGCGTCAAAAAAACCAGTGCACGCCGCAAGTGCGCCTCAATGAAACCCAAAAGTCTCCCAATTCACACCCGCCGTGGTCGTTTTTTGGGCTGATTCAACCCGCGAGTTAAGCGCCTCAGTAGCGGGGCGCTTCTGGAGAAAAAATTACTTTAAGAAACTGCTTCAGGGATGCCCCAATTGTTGCGTTACAGTAATGGGGAGAGCATCACTATGGTGGACCAAACACCACGCTATCGATCATACGAACCTGATATCGATCAATATGACGAAGACCCGACCGATCATGGAGTAACACCTTACAGGTTTGGACAATCAGCCCAACGAGATTCCCGCCGAGAATATTCCGTCCCGCTGTTTCTTTCCGATTCCGACGGAGAACCTGATCCAAGCGAATATATAACTCCCTCGCGGAATGATCGAAGATTTTCCGTCTCGTCACGAATCCTGGCGGGCGTTTTGGCGATTTCAGCCATGGCAATTCTGTTTGCGCTGTTTTCTTCGGATGCCGTACGCGACATCATCGTCAACGCCAAAGCTTCAATTGCCAGTGTTCTTCCGGCTGCGTCCGCCGCGGCACAGCAAAGTCCCGTACAACTGGCGGCGCGTGACACACCGTCGAAGGATCCCGCTCGGCTATCGGCGCCAGCCAATCAGACGCCAGGCGTTCGAAGCGTCATCACCGTCGCTGTGGCACCGACCGCTGTGGCGCCGACGCGTTCGGAGATCACGACGGCCTACCAAAGCGCGATCCAGACCCGCGCTCCGGCCGCCACAGTTCCGGCCGCTGCAGCCCCGGCCGCAGCTCCGCCGGCAAGAAAGCTCGATGCCGACGAGCTCGCAACGCTCATGAATCGGGCGAAAGGCCTGCTCGCCGCAGGTGATATTCCGCCTGCCCGGCTGTTGCTGGAACGCGCAGCGGATGCGCAAGAGCCCAGCGCGGCGCTGATGCTGGCGCAGACCTACGATCCCGATGTGCTGGGAGCGCAGGATTCCCGAAGCATCACACCCGATCCGGCGATGGCGCGCGCCTGGTACCAGAAGGCTGCGCAGTTCGGTTCACCGGATGCGCAACAGCGACTCGCGCAAATGCAGCACTAACTTCTTGCCAAAGCAGGGGACCCCAATGCGACGATTACTGGGAATGGCGACATTCGCCATGATGATGGCGTGCGCCTTCGCGGCATACGCCGAGGAAACCGAATATGACCCGGCAAAGGTCAGCGAAAGCCTGAAGGCGATATTCCAGTTCGGATCGGCGAGCACCAAGCAGAGCCTCAACTCCAACACGGTGACGCTGATCTCCGGCACCATCGGCGGCACCTATGTTCAGTTCGGCGCCGACCTCGCTTCCGTCCTCGATGACGGCAACAAGTTGCGCGTTCTCCCGATCGTCGGCCGTGGCTCCGTGCAGAGCGTCGCCGATATTCTGTTTCTGCAAGGCGTCGATCTCGGGATCGTGCGCGCCGACACGCTCGACTACCTCGAGAGAAAGGGGTTTGCGAAAGACATCAAGAAGCAATTCACCTACGTCACCAAGCTTTACAATGAAGAGATGCATGTCATTGCCTCGAAATCGATCCGCAATTTGAAGGACCTTGACGGCAAGACCATCAGCGTCGACCTTCCCAATGGCGGCACCTTCGTTACTGCGTTGACCGTGTTCGAGCGACTCGGCCTCAAGCCAAAGGTCGTCTATATCGAGCAGCGCATCGCGCTCGAGAAGTTGAAGAACGGCGAAATCGACGCCGTGATCGTTGTCGGGGGCAAGCCGTATAAGGCCGTCAGCAGTTTCAGGGACGATCGGTTCCATCTGGTGACGGTCGACTACGCGAAACCGCTGCAGACCGACTATCTGCCGGCGACTTTGAGTTCGAAGGACTATCCCAACCTGATTTCGGACTCCGAGCAGGTCGATACCATCGCGGTGCCGGCGGTGCTGGCGGCCTACAACTGGGCGCCCAACACCGACCGCTACCGAAAGGTCGCACTGTTCGTGGACAATTTCTTCACGAAATTCCCAGCCTTCCAGAATCCGCCCTTCCATCCCAAGTGGAAAGAGGTCTCGCTGTCAGCCCCGCTGGCCGACTGGCAACGCTTTCCTGCCGCCAAGCAGTGGCTCGATAACCACGGGATCGAACCGATCGCGCGCAACCGGTTCGACGAGTTTCTCAAACAAAATCCGGCGAAGGGAAGACTGTCCTCGGATGCCGACAAGGAAGCCTTGTTCAAGCAGTTCCAGGCCTGGGATGCCGACCAGAATGCCCGGGCACAGGTCAGGCCGGCGGCGCAAAAGCAGTGATAGCGCGCAAACGTTCAATCATCGCCATCGTGCCGGTCCGATCGATCAAGGATCGGCGCGAGGATTTCCTGCTCGATACCGACGCCTTGAGCGGGAACGCGCCGAGCGACTGCGCCGAAATACAAGCGCTCGGACGCTCAAGCCTCCCGGTCGATCCCTCGCTTCAACGCGGCGCGCGCCGCGTCGCGATGTTCCGGCGTGATGTGCCCCGCGACCAGGCGGATCGCGGTCGCCAGCACCGCGGCATCGTCGGTGAAACCCAGCACCGGCAGCATGTCCGGAATGAAATCGAACGGCAGGATGAAATAGGCGATCGCCCCTAACAGCGCCGCCTGCACGTGACGCGGCGTCTGCTTGTCGAACGCGCAATAATAAGCGGCGAGCAAATCCTCAGCGAAGGGAATTCTGGCCAGCACCCGCTTCAGCTTGATCCAGAAGCGCCGGCGCACGCTTTCGCGGTCTTTCGCCAGCTCATCGGCCGGCTCAAAACCCACGGTATGTTCCGAAACCATCGCCTGGGCTCCCTGAAAGCCTACGCAGCAGATCGCCGCGCCGGACGCCCTCAAGAGTTGGGGATTTGGTGCCTTCGCCGCAAGATTGATCAGGCGACGCCGAGTTGGCCTGCGATCGCGTTCATGGCTTTCGCGAGCTCGATATCGAGGGCGGTGACGCCGCCGGCGTCATGGGTCGCCAGGACCACTTCCACCGTCTTGTAAACGTTGCGCCATTCCGGGTGATGGTCGCGCTTTTCGGCGACCAGCGCCACCCGCGACATGAACCCGAAGGTTTCGTTGAAATCCTTGAAGATAAAGGTTCGCGTGATCGCCTCGCGGCCGGACACCTCGGTCCACCCGGTCAGCCCTTTCAGGGCCGATTTTCGCGCCTCCGCCGACAGCCGTTCCGCCATGATCGCCTCCGTTTTTTACCCGAACCTCATCCTAACACCCGCGGCCACCCCCGGATCCCTGCCGCAATAAGGCGGCAAAGCCGGTCCTAGGGCGCCAGCGCAAAGCCCCCCGGTAACCATGACGCAGATGTAACCCCGCGCTGGCGGGAAATTTGCTACAATATCGAGATAACGCATTGGCCAGATGAAATTGAGCCTCAAACGATTGTTTGCCCGATCGATGACCAGAGGCCTCGACCTTGTCGAGCCGCCGGCGCCGTCATCGTCGCGTTCGGCGACGCGGAAGGTGACGTTCGTCACGCTGGCGGGAATCCTCGCCGTCGTCGGCGCGCTGGCGGGCATCTATTACTTTGCGATGCGGCCGGAGATCCTGCGGATTGCGGTCGGCCCGGCGAACTCCGATGACATCAGGGTCGTCCAGGCCCTGACCCAGGCCTTTGTCCAGACCCATAGCCATGTCCGTTTGCGTCCCGTCCAGACCGAGGGTGCCACCGCCAGCGCGCAAGCGCTTGCCGAAGGCAAGGCCGATCTTGCCATCGTCCGCGGCGATCTCGACGTGCCGAAAAATGCCCAGGCTGTGGCGACGCTGCGCAAGAACGTCGCGGTGCTGTGGGTGCCTCCACCCGCCAAGGCCAAGGGCAAGAAATCCGGTCCGAAGATCACCAGGATTTCGCAGCTCGCCGGACACCGCATTGGCGTCGTCGGCCGCACCCAGGCCAACGTCAATCTGCTCAAGGTCGTCCTGCAGCAATATGGCGTCGACCCGAACAAGGTCGAGATCGTCCAGTTTCCGGCCCCTGAAGCCGCGGAAGCCATCCGCAACCAGAAGGCAGATGCCTACCTCGCCGCCGGACCTGTCAATAGCAAGATCACCGCGGATGCGATCGCGGCTTCGACGCGCGACGGCGGTACGCCGAAGTTCCTCGCGATCGATTCGAACGAGGCGATTGCGCAAAACCATCCCGTATACGAGGCGGCCGAAATTCCCGCCGGGGCCTTCGGCGGCTCGCCCGACAAGCCCGACGATGAGGTGAAGACGATCAGCTTCTCCCACCACATCGTCGCGCGCAAAGGTCTTTCGGATTCGACGGTCGCGGCTTTCACCCGGCAGTTGTTTGCGGTCCGGCAGCAGCTGATGTCGGAATATCCGCTGGCGGCGAAAATCGAGACCCCGGATACCGACAAGGACGCCGTGATCCCGGTGCATCCGGGCGCCGCGGCCTTTGTCGACGGCGAGGAAAAAACGTTCCTCGATCGCTACAGCGATTACATCTGGTGGGGGCTGATGGGCCTTTCTGCCATGGGTTCGGCCGGCGCGTGGTTCGCGGGCTATCTGAAGAAGGACGAGCGCAACACCAACTCATCCTCGCGCGACCGCTTGCTGGAGATGATCGCGTCGGCGCGGCGCAGCGATTCCACTGAAGAGCTCGACGCGATGCAGGACGAGGCGGATCATATCCTGCGCGATACCCTGCACTGCTTCGATCATGGCGCCATCAAGGAAGGGGCGTTGACCGCCTTCAGCATGGCGCTCGATCAATTCCATACGGCGGTGGCCGACCGCAGGGCGCTCCTGATGAACCTGCCGCAGAACCTGCAACAGGCGAGCGCGCAGTTCCGGGCGACCGGAACTTAAGTAAAACCGTCAGCCCTGTAATCGAGCCGTCACATAACCTTCCTAGGTCTGTCAGAGCCCTCAGCGCATCCTGTGGGCCGATCATGGAGGCTTGCATGAGCATTCAAATCCCCCGCAAAATTCGCAGCGGACTTTCGCGCCGGCGATTTCTTTCTACCGCGGCTGCGACTGGCGCTGGCGCATTCGGTGCCATTGCGATGCCCTACCTCAGCCGCGCCGCCGACCGCCCGCAGGTTACCCATGGCGTGCAATCCGGCGATATCGGCACAGAGGGCGGCGTGGTGTGGGCGCGCGCCGACCGGCCGTCGCAAATGATGGTCGAGGTCGCGACCACTGAGTCGTTTGGCAATGGGCGGACGTTGCCGCCGATCGCGGCGCTGCCGGAGAGCGACTTCACCGCGAAGATGCTTTTGGAGAATTTGCCCTCGGGCCAAGATATTTTCTATCGCGTCCGCTTCCGCGATCTGTCGCATCCCGACATTTCCAGCGAGCCCGTTGTCGGCCGCTTCCGTACCGCACCCAGCGACCGCCGCGATGTCAGTTTCGTCTGGGGCGGCGATGTCGCGGGACAAGGCTGGGGCATCAATCCCGACGATGGCGGCATGGTCACCTACGCCACCATGCGCAAGCACAAACCGGATTTCCTGCTGCATTCCGGCGACACCATCTATGCCGACGGCGTGATTCCGTCGGAAGTGAAACTGCCTGACGGAAAGATCTGGAAGAACCTCACCATCCCCGAGAAGGCAAAAGTCGCCGAGACGCTCGACGAAGTCCGCGCCGCGCACAAGTACAATCTGCTCGACGATAATGTGCGCGCCTTCAACGCCGAAGTGCCTATCTTCGTGCAGTGGGACGACCACGAGGTCATGAACAACTGGTCGGCGTCGAAGGAGATCCCGGCCGTCTACAAGGTCCGCGATATCTCATTGCTTGCCGCCCGCGCCGCACGTGCGTTCCACGAGATGTATCCGATGCGCGAGAGCATCGTCGAGCCCGGCCGGGTCTATCGCACCCTGAGCTATGGTCCCCATCTCGACGTCTTCATGCTGGATGAGCGCAGCTATCGCGGCCCCAACGGTCCGAACCTGCAGACCACTTACGGTCCCGACAGCTACTTCATCGGGCCCGATCAGCTGTTGTGGCTGAAGCGCGCGCTGTTGAACTCGCGCGCCACCTGGAAGGTGATCGCCTCCGACATGCCGCTCAGCCTGATCGTTTATGACGATGCGACCAACAGAAAGGGCTCGGAAGCTTTTGCCCAGGGCGATGGCCCGCCCCGCGGCCGCGAACTCGAAATCGCCGAAATCCTGCGCTTCATCAAGACTTCCGGCGTTACCAACACCGTTTGGCTGACGGCGGACGTGCATTACGCCGCCGCGCATTACTACAATCCCGACAAGGCGCAGTTCCAGGAATTCGAGCCGTTCTGGGAATTCGTCTCCGGGCCCCTGCACGCCGGCACTTTCGGGCCGAACGAACTTGACAATACGTTTGGGCCAGAAGTGAAGTTCGTCAAGGCGCCGGGGCCGGACAAGCAGAACCTGCCACCATCGGCCGGCATGCAGTTCTTCGGTCACGTCAAAATAGACGGCGCAACCGGGCAGATGATTGTGACGTTGCGCGATCGCGCCGACGTGTCGCTGTGGTCGACCACGCTAGATCCCAAGCTCAGCTAGCAAGCTCCGCCGAGGAAAACCACAGGTGCTCACCAATCGCGACTGCGGTCTCGTCGGGCTCGCGGTCGGCGGTCAGCCATAGCGACCGCGCCGACCAAGCCTCCTGTAAATCGGGAATTTTGGTGCACTCCTCCGCAGCGGGTGCGCCGACGCAGGGAATGAAATAGGACGCCATCAACGGCTTCACGGCAAAACCCGCCTCCTGGCGCGAGACGATGATCGCGAGACCGACTGCCTGGGACGGCCGCCATGGGAAAATCATGCGGCCTCCGGGACGTAGCGCCCGCAGCCAGGACGGCGGCGGTGTCACGACCCCGGCGTTGACGTAAATCAGATCCGTCGGCGGCAGCGGCAGCCGCGTTGCGTCGCCCTGGATGACAGAAACTCCCTCGAACGGCTGCAGATTGTCGCGCGCCTTTTTCGCCAGCCCCTCGTCGATCTCGAAAGCATGCACCAAACCACCGGGCAGCGTCAGGACGGACAGGATCGCGGTGTAATATCCGGTGCCCGCGCCGATGTGGCAGACGGTTTCGCCGGGCCTTGGCGCCACCGCGCCCATCCAGGCCGCATGCAGAAAAGGCTCGCCATTATTGATGCCTTTCGCCGCATCGAGCTTGACCAGCACATTCTGATAGAGAAACACCGGGTCGGCGCTCGGGGTTTCCACGGTGCGTTGATAGATGCTGATGTGCCATGGCCCGGGCCCGACAAACGCCTCGCGGCGGACCAGTTCGAACGCCCGCTCGAAGCGCGGATCGGTCGACCCGCTGGCGACCGCCATCATGGTTGCGAAGAAACCCCTGATCTCGTCGAGGCCGGCTTTGTTTTTCTTCTGCATGGCATTCAACGGAACGCAAATTCATTGTGTCGCAGGATATCAAACAATCCGGTCGGCAATAACTCCAAATTGTCAGCGCGTGGCGCCGCCCGCAGATCGCCGTTGCAACAAGGCCTGCAGCGCGTCGGCCGAATAGGGTTTGGGCAGCGTCGGCCTTTGTGCGAACGCGGCCGGAAACGCCACCGTGGGGCCGTAACCGGTCACGAACACGAACGGAATTCCCAGCGCATCCAGCCGCTCGGCGATCGCAAAACTCTTTTCGTGGACCAGCCCGACATCGAGCAGCGCAAAATCGGGGGCGCGATGGGCGATCATTTCGAGCGCCTTGGCCACGCTAGCCGCGGTCCGCACGCGCTTCACCCCGAAACCGAGAATCGTGTCTTCGAAGTCGAGTGCGATGATCGGGTCATCCTCGACGATCAGGACATCGTTGGGCAGGACGGCCATGCCGTCGAGAGGGGGAGGTTCCATGGTCTCGTCAGTCAAGCGGTCAACTTTGATCGAAGCCGAGCCGTGCTCGGAAACGAACCCGCCGCGCGAGGCCACAAAAAAGCGCATCGGCCGGTTCCCAGGGTGAAACCATCACATCCCAGTTTCGTTTGTCTGTGCACTTGTGGACACAGCAATCCGAGGCGGACGCTTATTGTGGATACTCCGAGCAAGGGAACCTTTGGAAAGGCAATGCGCGCTCCCGACAATGGCGATCGGCCGTACAACAACCTGTTGCGACGGCTCAGCGCCAGCGATTTTGCGCTGATCGCGCCGCATCTCTCCCACGGAGAAGCTGCCGCCAACGACCTGCTCTATAACCCCGGCGACGACGTCGAGATCGTTCACTTTCCTTGCGGGCCTGCTCTCGCGTCGTTTCTGGTTCCGAATGCAGACGGCCGCGACGTCGAGATCATCCTGGTCGGCCGCGAAGGCGCCGTCGGCGGCATTGTCAGCGAGGGGTATCTGCCGGCCTATAGCCGCATCATGGTCAAATTCGGCGGGCCGCTGGTGCGGTTGCACGTCCGAAAGCTCGAGGCCGCGAAAGCAAAATCGGCCACACTGCGCAACGTGTTCGCGCGCTATGCCGACTGCCTGCTCGCCCAGATCTTCCAGTCGACCGCCTGCAACGCGATCCATTCGATCGAGCAGCGCACCGCCAAGTGGATCCTCTCGGCGATGGAGCGGACCGATCACGATGACCTCGTGGCGCTGACGCATGAGCAGTTGGCGACCCTGCTCGGGGTCGGCCGCAGCTATACCAGCCGCGTCATCCAGGCGTTCAAGGCGGAAGGGGTGCTGGAGACCCGGCGCGGGTCGATCCTGGTCCGCAATCGCCGGACCTTGCGGGCACGGGCCTGCCTTTGCAACGAATCGGTCAAAAACCACTTCGAGGAAGTATTGCGCGGGGTTTATCCCACCGAGGAGGCCAAAAGCCGCTGAAGAAGGTGCGGTTTGCCGCCAAAATCGGCTAACCAAATCGGAAACAACACATTGTTTTTCGGCGATTTCTGACTATATTGCAGCGCAACGCGTAAGGTGTGCCCGGTCCCTTTGGCCGGGCTTCCTTTTTGGGCGCCGTGGGCGCTTGCGAATTCCAGGTTTTTGAGTGCGATCCGGAAAAATCGGTCCCGGCTTTCCGGCGAGATCGCGCTTCGCTCCATTGTCCGACCAGAAGAACAGTCATGAAACTTCGCAACGTCGCCATTATCGCCCACGTCGACCACGGCAAGACCACGCTGGTCGATCGCCTGCTGCAGCAGTCCGGCACC
>JAQGKJ010000866.1 GCA_028290165.1 Bradyrhizobium sp.
TGGTGATCACTTCCTGCTCGGGAATGCTGATCACCTGCTCCATCATGTTCATCTTGCGGCCGACGCGATCGAAATAGGGGACGATGATGTTCAGTCCCGGCGCCAGCGTGCGGGTGTATTTGCCGAACCGCTCGATGGTCCAGTCGTAGCCTTACGGCACCGTCTTGATGCCGGCGAACAGCGTGAAAATAACCAGCAGTACCAGCGCAATCGCGAAAATGTCGAAACCGGTCATAAATCCTCCCAAAGCCGGACACCAAACGCGCCCGGGCACAGTGCTATTTTGTCTGCTCACCGGCGACGCCGGTTCACCCGGTCGTTCTCGGATCGGATAGCTATGTATGGGTTTGCCGGCCACCAGACGTACCATCCGGGCGCCGGCCAAGTGGCTCCAAATGCCGCTCGACTCATTCGATGACCTCATCTGCAGTAGCAAAAAGAGCCGGCGGCACATCGATGCCGAGCGTCTTTGCGGTTTTGCGATTCACGGCCAGCTCAAATTTGGTGGGCTGCTCGACGGGAAGATCGGCTGGTTTTGCCCCCTTGAGTATCTTGTCGGCGTAGATCACCGTACGACGATTCAGTTCAGGAATATTCGCCCCGTAGGAAATAAGGCCGCCGACTTCGACAAACTCCCGAGCGTTGTACATCGCGGGCAACCGGTATTTCGCGGCAAGGTCGACGAGAAGCTTTCGCTCCTGATAGAACATGGGGCTTGGAAACTCAAACAAGGCATCGGCGTGCCCGTTTGCCATATCGGAGAAGGCGCGCTCGAATTCATCGGGACTGCGTGCTTCGACCAATTGCAACCCAGGCCAAAACCTCCCGCAGTATCGGTTACCTGCTTCATCATGCCGGTCGTCGTCTGTTCGCTGAACGCGCCCGGGTGCCACAGCACGGCGATCCGGGACGTTGCAGGCATCAACTCCTTCAACAGCGCAAGACGCTTGGGGACAAGTTCCGGACCGAGGAAAGTGGTCCCGGTCAGATTACCACCGGGACGCGACAAGCTCGCCACCAATCCGTCTTGCACGGGATCGCCCATGGAGCCGACGACGATCGGGATAACAGAAGTTGCATGCTGCGCGGCACGGCCGGCCGGCGTAGCAAAGGCAACGATGACATCAACCTTGAGACCCACGAGTTCGGAGGCCACGGCCGGGAGCTGGTCGATCGTTCCGTTCGTCCCCCTCGGCTCAAAGAGGATGTTCTGTCCCTCGAGATAGCCCAGTTCGGCAAATGCCTGGCGAACGATGTCAAAGGCCACACGCGCCTCCGGCCTTTCAAGGGAGCCGCTGACCAGGAGGCCTATCCGCGGGATTTTCGGTGTTGGCTGAGCGCGCGCCGGATGCGACCAGGTCGCCGCGGCACCAAGAATTGTCAGGAAGTCGCGTCGCCTCACGGGCTCCCCTTACGGTTGACGATTACACGCTATCATTTTGACATCGATAAGATCACGGTGCTTGTCAATGAGTCCACGCCGTTTCCCGTCAAATCCAACCCTGAAGCTCGCGCAGCACCAGCTGGCGGATGACGTCCATGCCGGGCTCGCTGTCATTGAGGCAGGGGATCGCGGCAAACTGCTCGCCGCCATGATGCTTGAATATCTCGGCGTTCTCCTGCGCGATCTCTTCCAGCGTCTCCAGGCAATCGGCGGAAAAGCCCGGCATCACCACCGCGACGCGGCGCACGCCGTCCTTCGCCAGTCTCTCGATGGTCTTGTCGGTGTAGGGTTTTAGCCACTCGTCGAAGCCGAAGCGCGACTGGAAGGTGAGCAGCAGTTTCGAGGCGTCGAGGCCCAGCCGCTTGCGCAAGGCGTCGGTGGTGGCGATGCACTGCGCCTGGTAGGGATCGCCCTGGTCGACATATTTCTGCGGCATGCCGTGGAACGAGGCCACGATCAGCTCGGGCTGAAACGGCAGCGTCGCCAGATGCGCGTTGATCGAGACTGCCAGCGCCTCGATATAATCGGGATCGTCATAATAAGGCGGGCTCACCCGCAAGGTCGGCTGCACACGCATCCCGGCCAGCACGCGGAATACTTCGTCGCAGACGGTCGCAGAGGTCGCGGCCGAATATTGCGGATAGAGCGGCACCACCAAGAGCCGGTCGCAGCCCTGCGCCGTCAGGGCCGCGATCCCTGAGGCGATCGACGGGTTGCCGTAGCGCATCGCCCAGTCGACCACGACATGGTCATGGTCGGCGATCGCCGCCGTGAGCTTGTCGGCCTGCGCGCGCGTGATGGTTTTCAACGGCGATTCGTTTTTCTCGGTGTTCCAGATCTTCCGGTAATCGCGCGCCTTTCGCGCCGGGCGGATGCGCAGGATGATGCCGTTCAGCACCAGCTTCCATTTCAGCCCCTGGTCTTCGATCACCCGCGGATCGGACAAAAACTCCTTCAGATAGACGCGCACGCCCCTGGTATCGGCGGTGTCGGGGGTGCCGAGGTTGACCAGCAGCACGCCGACCCGCTCCGGAGCGATGCCGGGTGCGGGCTTTGCGCTTTCGATGGAGAAGGCCGCTGTCATGATTTCCTTCTAGTGCCCGCTGTCATCGTCCGGCAACGGGCTGGCGGGCATGACGTCGGTGGTTTGCGCGTTGCACCATCCTTGTCAAGATAATGGCTGTTTCGATACTGTCACCCCTTTCCTGGCGTCGGGGGGAGCCATGACAATCGCCGAATGCTGCGTGTTCGGAACGCTGATGTTGTATCTGCTGACGATCGCAGCCGTAAAGTGGATCGGGTTCCGCCGTTTCGATAATTCCAGGCCGCGGGACCCCGCATTCTATAGCGACCCCATTGCGGTGCGCGCGCTGGGTGCGCATCAGAACGGCATCGAGGCCTTTCCGTTCTTCGCCATCGCGGTGCTGCTGGCGGAATTTCGCGTTGGCCCCCAACGCCTGATCGACGAGCTGGCGGTGTTGTTCCTGATCGTGCGGATTGCCTATGTCTTCACCTATCTCGGCAATCGGCCGACGCTGCGGTCGATCCTGTGGAGCATCGGCTTTGCGATCAATCTGGCGATTTTCTTCATGCCGTTGCTCCGCGGTTTCTGGCCGGGCTGAGGACATCAGTCATTACCGGGCTTGACTCGCCAATCCATCTCCTTCGAAAGAACTTCTTGCGAAGATGGATGGATGCCCGGATCAAGTCCGGGCATGACGAGTGTGTTTGCGTGCACACGAACATTTATTTCAATCAGCGTTGTTTCCAGCCACAGTTTCGCGGTCTCGCCGCGCAATCCGCGCGAGTCTTGCTTTGAATTCCTGCCCCTGAGAAATCAGAGGGCGCAGGGAATGCCGGGCGCCCAATGCGCCCGCAGCCGCGCGTGTAGGGTAGAGA
>JAQGKJ010000204.1 GCA_028290165.1 Bradyrhizobium sp.
GCCTGCTTCTCGCGATCATAGGTGTGCGCGATGTGATCGACACCGCTGAGCAGATTGCCGAACATCTTGCGGTTATTGACCATGCCGCCGACCGAGGTGCCGCCGAAGCCGACGCCGTGATAGCCGCGCTCGCGGCCGATCAGCCGCGTGCGGGCGCCCTGGCCCTGGATCTGGTGATAGGCCAGCGCGATCTTGAGCGCGGTATCGGCGGCTTCCGAACCGGAATTGCAGAAGAACACGTGGTCGAGGCCTTTTGGCGCGAGATCGGCGATGCGGCTGGCGAGCTCGAAGGCCTGGGGACTGCCGAACTGGAACGGCGGCGCGTAATCCAGAGTTTCGGCCTGCTTGGCGATCGCCGCCGAAATCTGGGTGCGGCCGTGGCCGGCATTGGTGCACCACATGCCCGACGCCGCATCGATGATCTTGCGGCCGTCGACGGTGAAGTAATGCATGTCCTTGGCGCCGGCGAGCAGCCGCGGTGCCTTCTTGAAGGCCCGGTTGGCGGTGAACGGCATCCAATGCGCGGCGAGATCGTTCGGCACATTGACGGCGGCGGGGTGTGGGCTCTTGTCGAGCATGGGGGCCTCTTCGAGTTCTGGGACGTGGTCTGACCCGCAGGGTATCAGCTTCGTCGCGCTACGGGAACGCCAATGGGCCGCGTTATTTCCGCCTGTTCCGGCGTATCCTGCATAGGTTGCAGCTCTCCGCCGCGCTTACAGATCGGCGGCGGCGATCCAGAACACCTCGCCTTGCGAATCCTCGGTGTCGAGCCAGAGCAGCGGCGTTTGCGGAAAGGCGGCCTCCAGCCGCTCGCGGCCGCGGCCGATCTCGCACAACAGCCCGCCCTGCGGCGTCAGGTGCCGGCCGGCCTCGCTCAGGATACGGCTGATGACATCGAGCCCATCGGCACCGCCGTCGAAGGCGAGTTTCGGCTCGGCGCGGCATTCGCGCGGCAACCCTGCCATGCCTTGCGCGTCGACATAGGGCGGATTGGAAATGATCAGGTCGTAACGCGCCTCACCAAGCGGCCCGAACAGGTCGCCGCGGTGCAATGTCACCCGGTCCTCAAGGCCGTAGTCAGCAATATTGCGCGCGGCGACCGCGAGCGCGTCAGCGGAGATATCCGCCGCATCGATGCGCGCATTCGGAAAATTCCGGCTGGCGAGCACTGCGAGACACCCCGAGCCGGTGCAGAGGTCGAGCACGTTTTCCACCATTGATGGATCGTCGATCAGCGCGCCGCCTTCTCCGCTCTCGTCGCCAAAATGCGAGTCCAGCAACTCGCCGATGAAGGAGCGCGGCACGATCACGCGCTCATCGACATAGAAGGGAAGGCCGCGCATGTAGATTTTGTTAACGAGATAGCCAGCGGGCTTTCGCGTGGTGACGCGGCGGGCGATCACGTCGAGAATTTGCCTGGCCTCGCGCGCGGTGACTCGCGCCGTTGCAAATGTCTCGAACTGTTCGGGATGCAGATGCAAGGTCTCGCAGACCAGGAATGCCGCTTCTGCCACCGGATCGGTGGTGCCGTGCGCGAACACGAGTTTGGCCTCGACGAAACGACTCACCGCATAGCGCACGAAATCGAGCAGTGTCAGCAATTCGCCGGAGGCGACTTTCGGGAATTTCGATGTTTGGCCGCGCCTCGCGCTCGCCTTGGCGCGCTTTGTCATCAGGATTTGGCCATCAGGATTTGGTCCAGCGCGCAGCCGCAGCGTCATCATGGGTGCGCGCCTCGACCCAACTGGTTCCATCCGAGCTTTCCTCGCGCTTCCAGAACGGCGCGTTGGCTTTGAGATAATCCATCAGGAACTCCGCCGCGGCAAACGCCGCCTGGCGGTGCTGCGACGCCGTCAGCACCAGCACGATGTTCTCGCCCGGCGTGATGCGGCCGACGCGATGAATCACGGTCAGTCCCATCAGCGGCCAGCGCGACATCGCGGTCTCGGCGTGCCGCGCAATTTCGGCTTCCGCCATTTCAGGATAATGCTCGAGCGTCAGCGCCGCGATAGCCTCGTTGCCCTCATTGCCCCGGCAGATCCCGGAAAAACTCACGACGGCGCCGATATCGCTGCGCCCTTTGGTGAGGGCGGCGATTTCCTGCGCGATGTCGAAATCGGCTTCCTGGATGCGGATGGTCACGTGAGCGGTCATGCGGTCGTCGCAATGCTTTTAAGACTCAACCGCCGGTCATCGGCGGGAAAAACGCAATCTCGCGGGCGCCGGCAATCGCAGCGTCCGGTTTGACATGGGCGTGGTCGATCGCAGCGCGGATCACCCGCGGCCGCTCGAACGCGTAGGCATAGGTCTCGCCGCGCTGCACCAGCCACGCAATCAGGTCGTCAACGGTGCGAACGCTCGCCGGCGGCTCGATCGTCTCCTCGGCCTTGCCGACGCGTTCGCGTACCCAGGCGAAATACTTGACCTTCATCCCTCATCCTCCTCGATGAGGTGACGGATGCCGGCGCGGAAATAGTCCCAGCCGGTGTAGATCGTGACAATCGCCGAAATCCACAGCAGCAACAGGCCGGTCTGCGTGACGACCGGCACCACCAAATCGCCGGCCTCGCCTGCGAGCAGGAAGCCGATCGCGACCAATTGCACTGTGGTCTTCCATTTGGCGAGTTTGGTCACGGGTACGCTGACCCGCAAGCCGGCGAGATATTCCCGCAGGCCCGACACCAGGATTTCGCGGCACAGGATCACGATGGCGGCCCACAGCGCCCAGCCGTGGATGATGCCGTCGGCGGCCAGCATCAACAGGCAGGAGGCCACCAGCAGCTTGTCGGCGATCGGATCGAGCATCCGGCCGAATGCCGAGTGCTGATCCCAGATTCGCGCATAGTAGCCATCGAGAAAATCGGTAACTCCGGCGGCGATGAACACGGCGACCGCCACCCAGCGCAGCCACAGCGGGCCGTCCATGATGGACTGGGCATAGATGCAGCCGACCACCACCGGAATGGCGGCAATTCGGGCGTAAGTCAGAATATTCGGCAGCGACAATGAACTCTTCGCCGCCGCTCTTGTGGTCGCAATGTTCATCCGTCTTACCAATACCGCTCAGGCATGAAGGTCAACCGTGGGACGCAGATGATCTGGTGGAGGCGACGCCAATATGACTCGATTCTCCCCTTTACCCGGGCCTACCCCGGCTGGGTGTGGAAAAACTCGAAAATCTTGCGGGCGCTTTCCGCGCTGACGCCGGGAACCTTGCCGAGGTCGGCAATCGAGGCCCGCTCGATCTCCTTCAACGTTCCGAAATGGTGCAGCAAGGCACGTTTGCGTGACGGGCCGATGCCGGGGATTTCCTGCAGGCCCGCCTCGCGGATGTCCTTTTTGCGCAGCTTGCGGTGCGAGCCGATCACGAAGCGATGCGCCTCGTCGCGCAACCGCTGGATGAAATACAACACAGGATCGCGCGGCTCCAGCTTGATCGCCTCGCGGTCCGGCATGAACAGGGTTTCGCGGCCGGCGTCGCGGTCCGGCCCCTTCGCCACCGCCAATAGCGACACGTCGTTGAGCCCGAGAGAATCGAAAATCTCGCGCGCCGCGTTGAGCTGGCCGCGCCCGCCGTCGATGATGACGAGATCGGGCCATTGCGGGAACGAATCGTCCTCCCCCTTGGCTTTGGCGGCATC
>JAQGKJ010000208.1 GCA_028290165.1 Bradyrhizobium sp.
GGACCACGCCGGAAACCCACGCAATCATCCGCGCGAACCTGCACCGAGCGCCCATGTATTCGGGGCAGATTTCGTCGAGCGGTCCACGCTATTGCCCATCGATCGAGGACAAGATCGTCCGCTTCGGCGACCGGGACGGACACCAGATCTTCCTGGAGCCCGAAGGGCTCGAAGATACCACCGTCTATCCCAACGGCATCTCGACCTCACTGCCCGAAGAGGTCCAGCTGGCGATACTGGCTTCAATTCCAGGGCTGGAGCGCGTGCGCATGGTCCGTCCCGGCTATGCCATCGAATACGACCACGTCGATCCCAGAGAACTCGAGCCGACCTTGCAGACCAAGCGGCTTCGCGGCCTGTTCCTGGCGGGGCAGATCAACGGCACCACCGGTTATGAAGAGGCTGCGGCGCAGGGGCTTGTCGCGGGCCTCAACGCGGCATTGGCGGCTGGCGGCGCCGAGCCAATCGTGTTCGACCGCGCCGACGGCTATCTCGGCGTGATGATCGACGATCTCGTCACGCGCGGCATCACCGAGCCCTATCGGATGTTCACCTCACGGGCGGAGTACCGCCTGACGCTGCGCGCCGACAATGCCGATCAGCGCCTGACGGATAAGGGGATCGCGCTGGGCTGCGTTGGAAGCGTGCGCTCGCTGCGCCATGGCGCCAAGATGGCGGCCCTCAATGCCGCGAAGGGTTTGGCAAAATCCCTGACGCTTACGCCGAACGAAGCCGCGAGATATGGGCTGTCGCTCAACCAGGACGGCCACCGCCGCTCGGCCTTTGAACTGCTGGCCTATCCGGAGATCGGCTGGACGGAGATCCGTAACATCTGGCCGGAATTGTCGGCCATTGGCCCGGCGGTCGCCGTCCATCTCGAGATCGATGCCAAGTACGACGTCTATCTCAAGCGCCAGACCGCCGACGTCGAAGCCTTCCGCCGCGACGAGGGGCTGATCCTCAGCGATATAGATTACCGTGCGGTGCCAGGCCTCTCCAATGAAGCACGTGCCAAGCTCGAAGCCGCGCGGCCGCGAACCGTGGGGCAGGCGGGCCGGCTCGACGGCATGACCCCGGCCGCGCTCGGCATCTTGGCCGCTTATCTTCGGCGCGGGGCGCGACGGAAGATGGCCGCCGCATCCTGATCGAGCTGTTTCACGTGAAACAAGCTCGCTAACCGAGAAACTCCAACGTCATCCTGAGGAGCGCGCTCTTGCGCGCCTCGAAGGATGGGCCGCAAACTCCGTCGTGATCCTTCGAGGCTCGCCGAAGAGGCTCGCACCTCAGGATGACGACTACCATCGAGCAAAATGACCAGGATGACAAAACAGGTCAATCACCCGACGAGGCCGCAGCCCTGGTGCCGACGCTTGTTTCAAGTGGAACGATGCCTTGCCAAATATTCCAACGTCATCCCGAGATGCAGTGCTCTTGCGCGCCTCGAAGGATCGGCCGCAAACTCCGTCGTGATCCTTCGAGGCGCGGCGAAGCTGGCGCGCACATCAGGATGACGATTTTCACGATTTCGATACCATCAGGCAAATGGCCAAAGCATCCGGACAAGAAATGCTTTCGAGCGGAGACAAGGCCGCAGCCTTGGCGCTGACGCCTGTTTCACGTGAAACAGAGGCGCGGCTGGATCGCTACGTCGATCTGCTCCGGGAATGGCAGGCGAAAACCAACCTCGTGGCCCCGTCCACGCTGCCGAACCTGTGGACCCGGCATATCGCAGATTCGCTGCAGCTCCTGGCGCTCGCGCCGTCGGCCAAAACATGGACCGATCTCGGCAGCGGCGGCGGCTTCCCCGGTGTGGTTCTGGCCTGCGCATTGGCGGAAACGCCGGGTGCGATGGTCCATCTGGTGGAGCGCAACGCCAAGAAGGCCGCATTCCTGCGCGAGGCGTTGCGCGTCACAGCCTCCCCGGGGACCGTGCGCTTGGCTGAGATCGGGGATAGTGTGGATAGAATCACCGGCCCGGTCGATTGCGTCACTGCCCGGGCGGTGGCTCCGCTACACCAGCTCATCGGCTTCGCGGAGCCGCTGGTGAGGCAGGGCGCGAAAGCACTCTTTCTCAAGGGCCAAGATGTAGAGGCTGAATTGACCAAAGCCACTAAGTATTGGAAGATCACGCCGCATCTGCATTCCAGCCGCACCGGCGGACACGGCTGGATCGTCGAACTCGACCACATCGAGCGGCGCAACCCATCCGCGACAGTCCATGGTAACCGCGCATGACGGTAATTGATGATATTTATCAAGAAGATAAGCCGCTAACTCCGCCCCCGCATCCGCGCATCCTGGCGCTGGCCAACCAGAAGGGCGGCGTCGGCAAAACCACCACCGCGATCAACCTTGGCACCGCACTGGCCGCGATCGGCGAGCGCGTGCTGATCGTCGATCTCGATCCGCAGGGCAATGCCTCGACCGGTCTCGGTATCGATCGCCGCAGCCGCAACTGCTCGACCTATGACGTGCTGATCGGGGAAGCGCCGCTGCGCGACGCCGTGGTGCCGACCGCGGTGCCGCGGCTGCATATCGCGACGTCCACCATGGATCTCTCCGGCCTCGAGCTCGAGCTGGGATCGACGCGCGACCGCGCGTTCCGCCTGCGCGATGCGATCGCGGCTTTGAACACCAACGCCACGCCGGACACCGATTACACCTATGTGCTGATCGATTGCCCGCCGTCGCTCAATCTTCTCACCGTCAACGCGATGGCGGCATCGGACGCGATCCTGGTGCCGCTGCAGTGTGAATTCTTCGCGCTCGAAGGCCTGTCGCAATTGTTGCAGACGGTGGAGCAGGTGCGCACCACGCTCAATCCCAATCTGTCGATCCATGGCATCGTACTGACCATGTTCGACTCGCGCAACAATTTGTCGAACCAGGTCGTCGCCGACGTCCGGCAGTTCATGGGCAGCAAAGTGTACAAGACCATGATCCCGCGCAATGTGCGCATTTCCGAGGCGCCGTCCTACGGCAAGCCGGTCCTTGTGTACGATCTCAAATGCGTCGGCAGCGAAGCCTATCTCAAGCTTGCGACCGAAGTGATCCAGCGCGAGCGCGAGCTACGCGCGCATTGAAAGAAAGTGCAGAACCGTAGGGTGGGCAAAGCCAACGGGTCGCGCGAATGCGCGCCCGATGATAAACTCCGCGAGCCCACCAACAAAACCTCACAATGTGATGGTGGGCGCGGCGCAAGGCGCGCCTTTGCCCACCCTACGATTTCCAAGACGAAGTGAAACAGGAGCGCTCAAGTTGAATCCAAAGGAGCTGGCGATGGCCGACGAAGCGCGTTCGCGACTGGGCCGCGGTCTTGCAAGTCTGATCGGAGATGTCGGCGGGGAGGCCGCACATCTGGACCGGCCGCGCGCGCAGCGCAAGGTGCCGATCGAATTCCTGAAACCAAATCCGCGCAACCCGCGCCGCGAGTTCGCCGATGCCGAACTCGGCGAGCTCGCCGAGTCAATCAAGCAACACGGCGTGATCCAGCCGATCGTGGTGCGTCCGGTGAAGGGCGCCCAGGACCGTTTTGAGATTATCGCCGGCGAGCGGCGCTGGCGCGCGTCGCAGATGGCCGGGCTGCACGAGGTGCCGGTCGTGCCGGTCGATGTCAGCGATTCTGACGCGCTCGAGATCATGATCATCGAGAACGTGCAGCGCGAAGACCTCAACGCACTGGAAGAAGCGCAGGGCTATCACGCGCTGGCAAATGAATTCAAACGCAGCCAGGACGAGATCGCAAAAATCGTCGGCAAGAGCCGCAGCCATGTCGCCAATATGATGCGGCTGACCAAACTGCCCGCGGAAGTTCAGGCCTATATCGCGTCGGGCCAGTTGTCGGCCGGTCACGCCCGCGCGCTGATCGGCGTGCCCGATCCGATTGCCACCGCCAAACGCATTGTCGAGGAAGGCCTCAATGTACGCCAGGCCGAGGCGCTGGCGCACGTCGAGGGCGTACCCGAACGCAAACCGCAGAAGGCGCGCGGGGCCAAGGCAAAGGACCCCAATACGGTCGCGCTGGAAAAGCGCGTCAGCGACGCGTTGGGGCTGGCGGTCAGCGTCGATCACCGCGACCCCGGCGGCACCGTGCACATCCGCTACCGCGACCTCGAACAGCTCGACGAGATCTTGCGACGGCTGGACGCGAAGGGTTAGGTGCGCAGGGCTTTGGTCTTCACCTCTCCCGCTCTTGCGGGGAGGTCGCCGCGCGGAGCGCGGCGGGTGGGGGAATGTCTCCACAAGCTCAGGTCCGCACGCGTGGAAGCACCCCCACCCCGACCCTCCCCCGCAAGAGCGGGAGAGGGAGAAGAAGCTCAACCCCTTCTCTTCGCGTTCACCGCGATCGACATGAGCGTGCGTTGCGCGATTGCGGCTGCGAGCGCGGATTGCTTGCGCATCTCGAGCGCCGCAGTCGCGAGTTGCTCGATGATCGCTACCAGCCGCGCCGGATTGAAATTGCGCAGCGCGATCTCGACATTTCCTTTTCGCGAAAAATGCAGGCGCGGGAATCCGCTGTCGAGCAGAGTCGCCAGCGGCGTCCCTTCCGCAATGGCGAGGGCCGATTTATGCAGCCACGCCGCCTGGCGCTGGGCTGCGGAAACAATCATGCCGGGGTAGGTGCCGGCGACCATGGCTTTGGCAAATTCGGTCTCGACCAGGTCCGGCTTTCCGGCGAACGCGCCGTCCACGATCGGATCGATCTTCAGCTCGGAAGCATCCGCCACGACCGCCATCACGTCGTCGAGCGTGACCTCGCCCTTGCCATGCGCATAGAGCGCGAGTTTTTTCAGCTCGTTGCGCGAGGCCTGGCGGTCGCCGCCGAGCAGGGCCGTCAGCGCCGCCCGCGCGTCAGGCGCGATACGCAAGTTCGAGAGGCGCAATTCGTCGTCGATCAGTTTTGCCAGATCGCGCGCGTCGTCGGGATAGCAGCCGATCGCGACCGCGGTCCTGGCGCGCTCGCAGGCCTTGCGCAGCGGCGATTCCGGCCGCAGCTCGCCGGCCTCGATCACGATGCGGCAATCTTTCAGCGGCGTGTCGGCCAGTGTATCGACGCCGCTGGCAAAGCTGCGCGAGCCGGCGCGGACCCGAATCGCGCGGCGGCCGCCGAACAGCGGCACTGTCATCGCCTCGTCGACCAGCCGCGACGGCTCGGCTGAAAGCTCGTCGCCATCCAGCCTCACCAGCGAAAACGGATCGTTGGGGTCGTCGACCGCGGATGCCAAGAGCGCGTCGGCGCGCTCGCGCACCAGGCCGGCGTCGGGACCGAAGAGCAGGAAGATCGGCCGGCCCGGATCGGGCCGGGCCAGAAAGGCGTCGATTTCTTTTCCGCGAAGCGCGACCATCGAATTTGGATCCATTTGAATTCTGCCGGCGCGGCGACGCCGGAGCACTCCCTCTCCCTTGGGAGAGGGCTGGGGTGAGGGGATACGGTCTATCGATGGGCCCAGAACCCCTCACCCGAATTGCTTCGCAATACGACCTCTTCCCATGGGAGAGGTGAAGCCGAGTGCGCCACCACACCGATCATGCCGAGCATCGGGCGTCAGGTCCCCGCGGTGAAGAACGCCGCCAGCCGGGTCTGGATGTTGTCCGCGATCTCCTGGGCGGCGCGATCCTCGGCGTCGCGGTAGGCGCGGGAGCGGGCGAAACGCTGGTAGGAGCCCGGCATGTCGTAGGACACGCGGGAGAAGGTGGTGCCGGTCATGACCGATTTGTTCGAGGTGAGCTCGATCAGGTTGTACTGCGCATCGATGCCGACGTTCTCGCTGGAGGGCAGCCCGGTGGCCGCATTGATCATCAGCGACGAGCGGCTGGTCGTGAACCGCAGCACCAGCTTGTGGGTGGGTGGCATGCCGGTGGCGTTGCCGTAGAGCTTGAATGCCAGCGCGTTGCGGATTTCCACCCCGAGCCGGGCCTCGCGCGAAGCGTTGGCCTTGTCGACCGGCGGCAGGTCCACCCCCATCAGCTTTTCCCGCAGGCCAGGGGTGCCGTCGGCATGTTCGGCATACATCGGCTGAAAGCAGCCGGCCGTCAGCGCCGCCAGGGCGGCTACGGCCAAAAGCCGAGCGGCGATGCGGGTCCTAGCCAACGACATTCACGATCCTCATGGGAACAATAATCACCTTGCGGACGGCTTTGCCGCCGAGGGCCTGTTTTACCGCATCGAGGCCCAAAACGGCAGCCTCAATTTCCGGATTCTGGGCAGTGCGGGCCACCGTGACCTCACCCCGTTTCTTGCCGTTCACCTGGACCACCAGCGTTACCGTGTCTTCAACCAGCAAATCTCGTTCGATTTTGGGCCAATTGGCCTCCGAAACCAGACCTTGCTGCCCCAAAACCTGCCAGCACTCCTCCGCCAGATGCGGCATC
>JAQGKJ010000887.1 GCA_028290165.1 Bradyrhizobium sp.
AGCGCCTGCACCGCGCGGGTTTCCATGTGGGTGGCATCCGAGCCGTGTTCGGGCTCGGTCAGGCCGAAGGTGATGCGGTATGTTCCGGTGATGGAGCCTTCGATCATCGCCTTCAGGTCGTCGCGGCCGTAGCGGTCGAGCATGGTGACCAGCGGCAGATTGCCGACAACAGAATGTTCGTTCTGCAGATCGTTGTGCAGGCCGAGCCCCTTGGCGGCAAAGTGCTCGCGGATCACGGCCATCCAGAGATTGGAGCCGTCCCTGCCGCCGTAGCGCTTTGGAATGGCAAAGCGCAGATGCCCGGCGCTGTCGGCGAGATTTTTCACTTTTCGCAGCAGCGCTTCCCACTCGTGCCGCGGCAGCCCGCAATTTTCAAAATCGGTGCGCGCCCATTCCCGGCGGTGATCGAAGAAACGGATATTGTCATCGGCGTCCTCGATCGGCTTGATCTCGCGCGCGATGAATTGGTCGAGCTCGGCAAGGTAGGCAACCAGGTCGGCTGGCAATGCAAAATCCAAGGCAGTTCTCCCCGATGTCGTTTTCCTTTTATTATCGCGAGACCGCGCGAAACGCCCGCGCTGATCGATTAAGGTGACAAGCCCCGGCCAAGTCAAGCAACGGAATATGACTTCTGACGCGCGGGTCGCTTGCGTAATTGGATGGCGCCGGACGGCGGGAAGAAGCTAATATCGGTCTCAACATTCCGCGCCGCAGAAAACAATCCACGGGAGTAAACATGGACTTGAAATTTTCGAAGGTCACGCGCAAGGGCCCGGTCACGATCGTGACGCTGTCGCGGCCCGAAGTTTACAACGCGCTGCATACGGATGCGCATTTCGAGCTCAACAAGGTGTTCGACGATTTTTCCGCCGATTCCGAGCAATGGGTGGCGATCGTCACCGGCGCCGGCGAAAAAGCATTCTGCGCCGGCAACGACCTGAAATGGCAGGCGGCCGGCGGCAAGCGCGGCTGGGACAAAGGCGGGTTTGCCGGGCTCACGACGCGCTTCGACTGCGACAAACCGATCATCGCCGCCGTCAACGGCGTCGCCATGGGCGGCGGTTTTGAAATTGCGTTGGCCTGCGACCTCATCATTGCCTCCGAGAATGCGATGTTCGCGCTGCCCGAGCCGCGTGTCGGGTTAGCGGCGCTTGCCGGCGGATTGCACCGGCTGCCGCGCCAGATCGGGCTGAAGCGCGCCATGGGCATGATCCTGACCGCGCGCCATGTCAGCGCCCGCGAGGGCCACGAACTCGGCTTCGTCAACGAGGTGGTGCCGCAGGGCGAGGCGCTGGCGGCGGCGGAGCGCTGGGCCGAGACGATCTGCAAGAATTCACCGATGTCGATCCGCGCCTCCAAGCAGACCATCCAGAAGGGCCTCTCGGTTTCGCTGGAGCAGGCGATGGCCGAGCAGCGCGAATACCCTGCGGTCAAGGCGATGGTGGCGTCGCAGGACTACATCGAAGGCCCGAAGGCATTTTCCGAAAAACGCCCGCCGAAATGGGTGGGGAAATAGGCTGGAAGACCGTCCTTCCCTCTTCGTCATTGCGAGCGAAGCGAAGCAATCCATTGTCACAATCAATGCAAGTAATGGATTGCTTCGTCGCTGACGCTCCTCGCAATTACGAGTTAGTCAGCTTTCCTCTCCAGCTCTCTTCGATACGACGCGTAATTCGGCTGATCGACAGCGAGCTTGTCCATGGTTGTGTGCCAGAGATGATCGGCGAGCCCCGGCGTTTGTAAATCGACCTCGCCCTTTGCAATCTGATCGGCGAGCTCGCGGTTGAGTTCGCCAAGCGAGCCCTCTTTACCCAGCAGCCGCGACAGCCGCGTCAATTCCGCGGCATCGCTGCCCTGCTCCAGCGCCAGTTGCCGCGTCACCAGGTCGAGCGCATTGATCGAGACGCGCAACTTGAACGCATTGTGTCCGCTGATCACGGGCGCGATGTCGTTGCGCAGGAAATCGGCGACTGCCGTTATCAATTCTTCCGGTTTTGGTTCGTCTTGCATGCTAGTTTCCTCTTCTTTTTGCGCATGATCTGATCCGAAAACCGGTCGCCACTTTTCGGGATCATGCGCGCGGCGCAAGTAATCGCAGCAGATCGATCTCGGTTTCCGACGAGCGGCGGCCGATCATGGCGCGCTCGACGGAATGCTCAGGCCCAATGCGAAAGCGTTGCATCATGCCGCAGCACATCACGCCCCAGCGGAGCGTGCCCATCATTTCCCAGAATTTTGCCCGTTTTGCGTCGACGCGGCGGCCGGCCGCCTCATATCCCGCAAACAGCTCTTCGCGTATTCCAAAACCGCCGACGGGTTTATCGATTTCGCCAAACCGCCAGGAATTGACGCAGATCCACCCCAGGTCATCCATCGGGTCGCCGGTATGCGCGAGTTCCCAGTCCAGCACGGCGCGCACGCCCTCGGGTCCGATGATGAGATTGCCGTGGCGGAAATCGCCGTGCACCAGCGTCACCTCTGCGGACGGACCGGGATCGTGGTCGCGCAGCCAGCGCAGGGCCAATTCGAACACCGGCCGCGGCCAGTCGAAACTGCCGTAGTCGCGCTCCAACTCGGCGATTTCCTTCGCCGCCGTCATGCGGCGAAGCTCAGGCAGCTGCGCCAGCTTCAATCCGTGGATTCCCGCCAAAACCTTGCCAAGCTGCCGCGCCAGTTTCGGGCGCGCCTGTGCAAATTGTTCATCGCGCAGGATCTTGCGCGGAATGGTCTCGCCCTCCACTCGCTGCATGATGAAACCTATGCCGAGATCGTCCTGCGGCTGCAGCACATGCAACACACGGGGCGACGGTACACCTGCGTCATGGGCAAGCTGCATCAGCATGGCCTCGGCATTCAGCCCGGCTGCGCGCGTCGGCGCGGCACCATAGCCCTGCGGCGCGCGCCGCAGGATAGCGCCGATATTGCCGTCGGGATGCGCGATATCGAACGACCAGGTCTCCTGGCTGGCGCCGCCGGAGAGCCGGGCAGCATTGACCACGCCGGTCGCGCCGGAACACCACGAGGCGACGCAGCGGCCGAGCGCTTCCTCCATCATCGGCCCTTGAATTTGGCCGGACGTTTTTCGAGGAAGGCGGTGACGCCTTCCTTGAAATCTTCCGCCGCGCCCGCGACGCGCTGAAACTGCTGTTCAAGATCGAGCTGATCCTCAAATGAATTGTCTGGGCTATCCCAATACAGTTTTCGGATCAGCGACAGCGCCACGGTCGGACCGTTCGCCAGTTCACGCGCGAGTTTCATGGTCTCTTCCATCAGGGCCGCATCGTCATAGACCCGGTTGACGAGGCCCCATTCCAGCGCCTTCTCGGCCGGAAGCCGCTCGCCCATTAGCGACAGTTCCACCGAACGAGCCTTGCCGATCAGCCGCGGCAACAGCCAGGTCGATCCGCAGTCCGGCACCAGACCGATGCGTCGGAACGCCTGCAAAAAATACGACGAGCGCGCACACAGGATCATGTCGCCCATCAGCGCAAAGCTCATGCCGGCACCGGCGGCGGCGCCATTGACCGAGGTGACTATCGGGCAATGCAAATTGCGCAGGCGGCGCAGGAACGGGTGATAGGCTGTTTCAAGCGCGGCACCGGCGTTGGTTCGCTTTCCCGGCTCCGCATTGTTGCGGCCCTGCAAATTGGCGCCGGCACAAAATGCGCGTCCTGTACCTGAGATCACCAGGCATCGCACTTCGCTGCGCCGGTCCTCGATCGCATCGAGTGCCTCGCCAAGGCCGCCCAGCATGTCCATCGAGACGGCGTTCATGACCTCGGGATGATCAAACTTCAGGACGGCGATTTGGCCGTCGAACTCGAGCGTGACGTGCCTGAACTGCATCTGGTTCCTCAGGGGTTGTGGCCCGCGTTATTTCGTCCCGCGGTACAAGGGTTTTATTCTCGAAGCCATATTTGATTTTTCAGGCAGCCTTGTCCATGGTTGGTGCAGGACACTGCCCCCCACCGGACGCGCGGTTAACGCGCGCCAAACCGAACTGGAAACGCTCATGAGCATTTTCGACCTCACCGGCCGCGTCGCCGTGATCACCGGCGGCAATGGCGGCATCGGGCTTGGCATCGCGCAGGCGCTGGCCACAGCGGGCTGCAACGTCTCGATCTGGGGCCGCAACGCCGAGAAGAACAAGAGCGCGGCGGCGACCATGGCCGGCTGCACCGGGGAGGTCGACAGCCGCGTCTGCGACGTCACTGATCCCGCCTCAGTTAAATCTGCGATGGCCGCGACGCTCGAAAGATTCGGTCGGGTCGATGGCTGCTTTGCCAACGCCGGCATCGGCGGCGGCGGGCGGCACGCCTTCATCGATCGGACCAAAGAACAATGGCGCACGATGTTCGCCACCAATCTCGACGGCGTGTTTCACGTCTTCCAGGCCGCGGCGCGGCACATGACGGAACGCGCCGAGGCCGGCGACAAATTCGGCCGGCTGGTAGCGACCTCGAGCCTCGCCTCGATCTTCGGCACGGCCCGCAACGAGCACTATGCCGCGACCAAAGCCGCGATCAACGCGCTGGTCCGCGCCCTCGCCGTCGAACTGGCACGCCAGGGCGTCACCGCCAACGCCATTTTGCCGGGCTGGATCAAGAGCGAGATGACCGCCAACATCATGGCCAACGAAAAGTTCGTCGCCAACGTGATGCCGCGAATTCCGGTGCGCCGGTTCGGCGAGCCGTCGGATTTCGGCGGCATCGCGGTGTATCTGATGAGCAAGGCGTCGTCGTATCACACCGCCGATTGTTTTGTGATCGATGGGGGCTACACGGCGTTCTGAGGGTAAGTGTAACGATCGCGTGATTTTGGTTTCATGAAGATGGGC
>JAQGKJ010000003.1 GCA_028290165.1 Bradyrhizobium sp.
TGAAGGCGCCGGCCGCCGCTCCCGCAGGCGCGCCCAGCATTGCGCCGTCGATGTCTGACCAGCAGATCCGCGCGCTGTATGAGGACGGCAGCTACGAGGTGATCCCGCACGACGGCATGCGCCGCACCATTGCCCAACGGCTGACTGCCTCGACCCAGACCATCCCGCAATTCTACCTGACCATGGACTGCAACATCGGCTTGCTGGTCGAGGCCCGCGAGCAGATCAATGCCGCCGCACCCAAGGACAAGGACGGCAAGCCGGCCTACAAGCTCTCGGTCAACGACTTTGTCATCAAGGCGCTGGCGCTGGCGCTGCAGCGGATTCCCAACGCCAATGTCAGCTGGACCGAAGGCGGCATGCTCAAGCACAAGCATTCCGACGTCGGCGTCGCGGTGGCGATGCCCGGCGGCCTGATCACGCCGATCATCCGCAAGGCCGAGACCAAAGCGGTCTCGGCGATCTCGGCCGAGATGAAGGATTTTGCCGCGCGTGCGCGGGGGCGCAAGCTGAAGCCCGAGGAATACCAGGGCGGCACCACGGCGGTCTCCAATCTCGGCATGTACGGCATCAAGGATTTCACCGCCGTGATCAATCCGCCGCATGCCACCATCCTGGCGGTCGGCGCCGGCGAGCAACGCCCGATCGTGAAGAACGGCAAGATCGAGATTGCGGAAATCATGAGCGTGACCATGACCTGCGATCACCGCGCGGTCGATGGCGCGCTCGGCGCCGAGCTGATCGGCGCCTTCAAGCGGCTGATCGAAAACCCGGTCCTGATGGTGGTGTGATTGTTTTCGCTTTTCGCCGGGTGATCATTGCTGTGAGGGATTCAAATCAACTGCCGTTGTATTTTTGTCTGGCCGGCGGTCTTGTCGGCTGTGTGACATCGGCGGTCGCGTGGTGGATGTTGGGTACTTTGTTGTGGCTGCCACACGGGCGGCTATTGAGAGATCACGGAATGGCTACCGATGATATCGGCGCTGCGATGGGCGTTTTTGTTGTGCCACCCGTCATCGGACTGGCGTTTCTGGTGTCGACACCGATGAGCCTGATAACCGTGCGATGGATAGGGCATCCGAAACTGGTTTTCATCTTGCTAAATCTGGTGCCGGGGTTGTTGGTGACCTCACTGGGAGTCAACGCCATTCTTCATGGGCGAGGCTGGAGTGAACCGGGATTTGAGATCGCATGCTTGTTGATCGGATTGGGTTGGGGTGCTGCTTTGTATATGTTGATGGTGAGGCGGCGCGGTTACACCGAGGGTTAGAAAGAGACTGAATATGCCTGACACATCCTTCGACGTCGTCGTGATCGGTTCCGGCCCCGGCGGCTATGTCACCGCGATCCGCTCAGCCCAGCTCGGCTTCAAGACCGCGATCGTGGAAAAATCCTATCTCGGCGGCATCTGCCTGAACTGGGGCTGCATCCCGACCAAGGCGCTGCTGCGCTCGGCGGAAATCTTTCATTACCTGCAGCATGCGAAGGACTATGGGCTTTCGGCCGAGAAGGTCGGCTACGACGCCAAGGCGGTGGTGCAGCGCTCGCGCGCGGTGTCAAAACGCCTCAATGACGGCGTCGGTTTTCTGATGAAGAAGAACAAGGTGCCGGTGATCTGGGGCGAGGCTGTGATCGACGCCCCCGGCAAGATCACGGTGAAGAAGTCGCCGGTCGAGGCGCCAAAGGGCGCGCTGGGTGAGGGGACCTACCAGGCAAAACATATCATTCTAGCTACTGGCGCGCGGCCGCGGGTGCTGCCGGGGCTCGAGCCCGACAATAATCTGATCTGGACCTATTTCGAGGCGATGGTGCCGGAAAAAATGCCGAAGTCGCTGTTGGTGGTCGGCTCCGGCGCGATCGGCATCGAATTCGCGTCGTTCTTCCACACCATGGGTTCCGAGGTGACCGTGGTCGAGGTGCTGCCGCAGATCCTCCCCGTCGAGGATGCTGAGATCGCAGGGCTGGCGCGCAAGCGCTTCGAAAAGCAGGGCATCAAGATTCTGACCGACACCAAAGTGACAAAACTCGAAAAGAAGCGCGATAGCGTGGTCGCCACCATCGACGACGGCAAGAAGCCGCAAACGGTCGAATTCGAGCGGGTGATTTCCGCCGTCGGCGTGGTCGGCAACATCGAAAATCTCGGATTGGAAAAACTCGGCGTCAAGACCGACCGCGGCATTGTGGTGATCGACGGCTACGGCAAGACCAGCGTGCCCGGCATCTACGCCATCGGCGACGTCGCGGGGCCGCCGATGCTGGCGCACAAGGCCGAGCATGAAGGCGTGGTCTGCGTCGAGGCCATCAAGGGCCTGCATCCGCATGCCACGGACAAGAATCTCATTCCCGGCTGCACCTATTGCAATCCGCAAATCGCTTCCGTCGGTCTCACCGAGGCATGCGCAAAAGAGGGCGGCCGCGAAATCCGCGTCGGCCGTTTTCCGTTCGTCGGCAACGGCAAGGCGATCGCGCTCGGCGAGGACCAGGGATTGATAAAAGTGATCTTCGACAAGAAGACCGG
>JAQGKJ010000005.1 GCA_028290165.1 Bradyrhizobium sp.
CGATCCAATCCTGGTCGCGGCCGAAGCGGTCGCGCGGGTTCAAGACCGGCGGATGTTTGTCGGCGACCCTCGCCAGTTCATCGAGCCGGCCGCCCGCCAGCGCGCCCAGGCGATCGAAATGAGGTTCCAGCCGGCTCAAATCATTCGGCGCCAGATACAGCGCGAGCAGATCGCGCAAGCCGCGATCTCCAGCGTAGAAATTCTGCCCGGCGCAATCCGGTGCGATGTGATCGGCGCCGCGAGCGGGATCCGGCGGCTCGGCGCGATCGAACGATTTGCGGGATGGAAGCGCGTCCATGTTTGACCTCGTTCCGGATCGTGAGGGATCAAGGCTCAATATCGCTTTTTGGCGGAATATTCCAACGCTATCGGTGTTGCGGCTAGGAATTGTCGAATTCCACAACGGGACTAGCCGAAGCTAGCGAAGCCATATGGATCATGCGAATTGATCGCATTCGGAGACGCCGAGAAATTCCATGTGACGTACAAATTCCATGTGACGTACACGTGAATCCGTAAGCGCTCCTGTCATTCCGATCAACGCGTCACGGGATGAGGCGTACGCGGCACCAGCCATCTGGCCGGGGCGCCCGCGTGAGCCGCGCACAATATTTCCGCTTGATCCCAACCGTCTCTTGTACAGACTGACGCCTGATCCATCTTGGTCCTGCCGTCTCGATCGATCGCGGCAAACATTGGGGATGAAATTGGGCGCGATTGAGAAATCGGAGCGTTTAGCTCAAAGGCGAATTGTCACCTTCCGCACATTCTGCGATCCTAGGCCGCTGGTTGTTCTGCTTGCCGTCGCCTTGTCAGGCTGCGGCGAAAAGCCGCCACAGCCAGCCGCCGCCGCGGCACCGCCCGTCACCGTGGCGCAGCCTGTCAAACGCACGGTGACGGATTGGGATGAGTTCACCGGGCGGTTCGAGGCGGTCGAAGAGGTTCAGGTCCGCGCCCGCGTCGGTGGCTTCGTCACCAATGTCGAGTTTCGCGACGGCGCGTTCGTCAATAGCGGCGACCTCCTCTATATCATCGATCCCCGCCCGTTCGAGGCCATCGCCGAGCAGGCCGACGGCCAGCTCTCCGACGCGCGCGCCAAGGCGGAACTGGCCAAGCGCGAACTCGACCGTGGGCTGACCTTGGTTCAGACCAGCGCAGTCTCAGAATCCATCGTCGACCAGCGCCGTCAGGCGCTGCAGGCGGCCAGGGCCGCGGAGATGCAGGCCTCGGGCGCGCTCAAGGCCGCGCAGCTCAATATCGAATTCACCCACGTCATGGCCCCGATCGGCGGCAGAGTGAGCCGCCATCTCGTCAGCATCGGCAATCTCGTGCAGGGCAGCGACACCGGCGTCGGCGGCACGCTGTTGACCTCGATCGTCTCGCTCGATCCGATCTACGTTTATTTCGACATGGACGAGGCAACCTATCTCAAGAACAACCGGCTCTATTTCGAAGGCAAGCGTCCGAGTTCGCGTGAAAATCCGAATCCGGTTCAGGTCACGCTGACCGGAGAGACGAAACCGTCGCATGACGGCAAGGTGGATTTCCTCGACAACCGGCTCGATGTCTCGACCGGCACGCTGCGCGGCCGGGCGGTGATCCCGAACAAGGATTTTTCGATCTTGCCCGGGCAGTTCGGCCGTGTCCGGCTGATCGGGAGTTCGCCCTACAAAGCGTTGCTGCTGCCGGACACTGCGATCGCGACCGATCAATCGCGCAAGATCGTTTTCGTGGTCAAGGACGACGATACCGTGGAGGCGAAGGTGGTCGTGCTCGGTCCGCTCGATGAGGGCTTGCGCGTGATCCGCGAAGGTCTCAAGCCGGATGACCGCGTCATTGTCGACGGCCTGCAGCGTGCGCGCGTCGGCGCAAAGGTGAGCCCGCACACAGCGCCGACTGGTGCTTCCGGCAGCAAGACATGAACCTCGGACAGCTTTCCATCAACCGGCCGATCCTGGCGATGGTGCTGTCCATCGTGCTCCTGATCGTCGGCGCGATTGCCTACACCACGCTGCCGGTCGCGGAGTATCCGCAAGTCGTGCCTCCAACCGTCGTGGTCACCACGCAATATCCCGGCGCTTCCGCGCAAACCGTTTCCGACACAGTCGCAGCGCCGATCGAACAGCAGATCAACGGCGTCGAGGACATGCTCTATCTCTACAGCCAGGCGACCTCGAACGGCCAGCTCACCATCACCGTCACGTTCAAGCTCGGCACCGATCTCGACAAGGCCCAGGTGCTGGTGCAGAACCGGGTCGCGATTGCGCAACCGCAATTGCCGGAAGAAGTGCAGCGCAACGGCGTCGTCACCCGCAAGAACAGCCCGGACATCTTGATGGTGGTGTTCATGCTGTCGCCCGACGACAGCCACGACCAGCTCTATATCAGCAACTACGCGCTGCTTCAGGTGCGCGACCAGTTGCTTCGGCTCGACGGGATCGGCGACATTCAGATCTTCGGCGCGCGCGATTATTCGATGCGCCTGTGGCTCGATCCCGACAAGATCGCCAATCTCGGATTGACCGCGGGCGACGTGCTGGCGGCGATCCGCGCCCAGAACCTGCAGATCACCGGCGGCCAACTCGCAGCGCCGCCGATCGCCG
>JAQGKJ010000012.1 GCA_028290165.1 Bradyrhizobium sp.
GATTTACGATCTGGACCTTGTGCGCAAGAGCCTTGCTCCGGAAGTGGTGACGATCAGGACACTGCCGTCAGACCTGCGCCGCGATTGGCTGGCGCCCGACGGCAGAGCCCGCGCCAAGGCTTGGCCAAAAGGCGATCCGAACGACAGCAATGTACTGCGTAGTTTCGCGACCGCGGTGCTTCGTGCCGAACCGTCGGCCGCCGGCGGCGCGATCAGCCTCTATGAAGCCGCGCGAACCGTCACGACGGCATTTATCCAGGCAGGTATCCTGGCGCTAGCGGCGATCACTGTCCTGCTTCTTATTGCGCTGCGACGGATGACGGATGTGCTTCTCACGCTGATCCCCCTCCTCCTCGCCGGCGTCGTCACGCTCGAGATTTGCGTGCTGGATCATCTCTCGCTCAATTTCGCCAACATCATCGCGCTGCCGCTGCTGCTCGGCGTCGGCGTCGCGTTCAAGATCTATTACATCATGGCGTGGCGCGCCGGAAAAACCGGCCTGCTGCAATCGACGCTGACCAGGGCGGTGATCTTCAGCGCCATGACCACCGCGATTGCGTTCGGAAGCATGTGGGCGTCGAGCTATCCCGGCATGTCGAGTATGGGCAAGCTGATGGCGCTGGCGTTGATCTGCACGATGTTCGCCGCGGTGCTGTTCCAGCCGGTTCTGATGGGGCGACCCCGGCAGATAACTGCACATTCGGAGCAGGACCCGAATTTGCGCGAAGCCGCGGAATAGCGGTCCACAGCCAATTTGCCGACGCGAACCGACAAAACGCGAACAAAGAAAAAGGGAGGGCCTGAGAAGCCCTCCCTTTACCTGTCGGCCTTGCACGCGAGGCCCGGGCGACATCCCCACCCCTCCCCGCGCGACGACCAAACTGTTTGACGCCGCCTGTGTAACCTCGCCGGAACCTGGAGAAAACCGGCAAGGGACTAGAGCGCGCGGACACTAGCAGGCCCGCAGCCTCCGCCAACCGCGTAGTTAATTTAACGTTAACGGCGCAAAGGCGCCGCCCGGAATGCGGAATCGCGCCTTCGGCATGGACGCTGCAATGGCTGTCCTGCAAAACAAACCGGGGAATGCGCGTGCGCAATAGCGGGACAGATGTGTCCCGCCGCGCAAGTCGCCGGGGCAAGGTTGAGGTATGAAACATCCGTCAAACCGCGAATTCTTTGCCTATTGGGACGAGAAGCGTGCCGGCGCGCGCGCGCCTGATCGCAGCGAGATCGAGCCCGCGGCGGTGCGCGAACTGCTCGGCGACATCTTCGTCCTGTCCTATGACGCGAGCGTGGGGTATCCGTTTCGCGTCGCCGGCACGCGGGTTTGCGCCCTGCTCGGCTGCGATCTGAAGGACCGCAGCTTTTCCGCGCTGTTCGAGCCGGAAGCCCGCCGCGAGATCGAAGACATCATCGCGGTGGTGGCGGAGGAAATGCTCCCCGCCGTCGCCGGCATCACCGCGACCGCGGCAGATGGCTCGCCGACGCATCTGGAATTGCTGCTGCTGCCGTTCAGCAGCCGCGCGCATGCGCCGATCAGCCTGACCGGCCTGCTGGCGCCGTTCGAAAGCGGGCACAACGTGCTGCGGGATTTCAAACTGACATCGTGGCGTTATCTCAGCCAGGCGCCGCAGCGCCTGGTTCCCCGCGCATTGCGAAAACTCAAGATCGCGCGCGGCTTCATGGTCTATGAAGGCCTGAGCTAAATCATTCCCGTCGTCCGCATTTGCGGCCGGGGCGTGCGCGAGATCTGCGCGCGTCATCCCGCTCCGTACCCCGATTGACATGCACATCGCAGCGTTTCAGGTTGCACGGCAACTTCAATGGGGACGAGGCGTTGCGCAGTCGCTGGGGAATCCTTGCCGTCCTGTTCGTGGTTCGCCTCACCATGGCGTTTCAATTCCAGAGCGTCGCCGCCGTCGCGCCGCTGCTCGGCAACGACTTCGGCCGACATCGGAATCCTGATCGGCCTGTATTTCACGCCGGTCATTGCGCTGGCATTGCCGGGCGGGGCCATCGGCCAAAGGTTCGGCGACAAGACGACGGTGCTCGCCGCCCTGCTGATGATGCTGACCGGCAGCCTGGCGATGGCGATGTCCGCTTCCTGGAGCATGCAGATCGCCGGACGGCTGGTCGCCGGCGCCGGCGGCGTGCTGCTCAACGTTCAGATGACGAAGATGGTGGCCGACTGGTTTGCCGGCAAGGAGATTGCAACCGCGATGGCGATCTTCGTCAATTCATGGCCGGCCGGCGTCGCGCTCTCGCTGCTGACGCTTCCCTTGATCGGTACCGCCCATGGCGTTGGCGCGGTGTATCTCGCGGTGGCGGCGCTGATCGGCGCAGCCATCGTTCTTCTGGCCGCGTCGTATCATCCGCCGGCGAATGCCGCGGCCGTTGCTGCGACGTCCGCGTCGCTCGACCGCAACGCCGCGATCGCGGTGATTACCGCGGGGCTCGTTTGGGGCCTCTACAACGTCGGCTTCGCGGTGATCTTCAGCTTCGGGCCTTCGATGTTGGTGGAACGCGGCTGGTCGATTGCAGCCGCGGGATCGACGATCAGCATCGTGCTGTGGCTGGCGGTGCTCTCGGTGCCACTCGGCGGCCTGCTTGCCGACCGTACCGGACGGCCCGAATTGATCCTGGTCGCCGGCTGCATCGTGTTCGCGATGCTGATGCTGGCGCTGCCGCGCGGCGGCGCGGTGGTGCTGACCGTCGTCGGGCTCGGATTGATCAGCGGTCAGCCGGCCGGGCCGATCCTGAGCCTGCCCGCGCGCGTGCTGAGGCCCGAGACGCGCGCGATCGGCATGGGCATATTTTATACCCTCTATTACGCCGCGATGATGCTGGGGCCGGTCGTCGCCGGCGCCTGCGCCAAATCGGCCGGCAGCGCGGCCGCCGCCTTCGATTTCGGCGCCGCGGTACTTCTGGCGTGTCCGGTGCTGCTGTGGGGATTCAACCGCATTCCTGCGGCTATTCCCCGCACAACGTGAACGCCCACACTTCATGCAACCGCCGCTAACGGCTCATTAACCTTGCTGGACGTAGGGTCTAACGACACCGGGGAAGCGGTCGTCGGGTGGCGAAGATGGCGTTGGCGAACAAGAAGACGATTCTTCCGGCCGCCGAAGAGCGCCGGCGCTTTCAGCGGGTGAGGGTTCATCTGCTCGGCCGCTACATGCTCCCGGACCGCCGCGAATTCCCGTGCCAGATCATCAACATGTCGCCGGGCGGGCTGGCGCTGCTGGCGCCCGGCATCGGCAATGTCGGCGACCGCGTGATCGCCTATCTCGACCATATCGGCCGGGTCGAGGGCAAGATCACCCGCATCATCGACAATGGCTTTGCCATGAGTGTGGGCGCGACCGCCCGCAAGCGCGACAAGCTCGCGGCGCAGCTGACCTGGCTTGCCAACCGCGACATTCTCAACCTGCCGGAAGACCGCCGCCACGACCGTATCATACCGCGCAACCCGATCGCCCTGCTTACGCTTGAGGACGGCACCAAGATGACCTGCCGGGTCATCGACATGTCGCTTTCGGGTGCCGCGATCGCCGCGGAAAACCGCCCGCCGCTGAAATCCCTGGTCTTGCTCGGCAAGGTCCAGGCCCGCGTCGTGCGAAACCTCGAAGAAGGCTTTGCGCTCGAGTTCGTTCACGAGCAGCTGGCCGAGACGCTCGAAGACAGCGTTACCGCCCGGTAAAGCGCGGCCACTCGCAATTCCCCACTTTTCTGAAGCTCGAAGGCGGTATCCGCATGGCCGGATGCCGCTTTTTCCATTCGGCGCGTGCCGGAGTGCGGTTAACGCGCCCGGCTTTTGCCGCCGCAAGTTCCGCATCGACGGGCTTTGCCGCCTTAACCCGTAAAATTTGAATCAATTGCAGTTGTTTAAAGTTCTAATCGAATTTTACTCAAGTATAAATCGAGTTATCCGCGATCTTTACTTGTATTCATCTCAAATCTACTTGGCTTACTTAGCAGCGGCGCAAAACCTTTGTGCGAAACGTGGTCCCAACAAGAAACGGGGGCCACAATGTTTGGGTTCAGGGGACAGGGGAAGGGATTGGCGGTTGTCGCCATCCTGGTGGGATTGAACACGCCGGCGAGTGCCGGTGATGAGAAAACGCTTTACGCGAGCCTTGGCGACGTCACGCGCGCGCCGATCGGCTGGGTCGAATTCTGCGCCGAGAATCCCGGCGATTGCCGCGGCGGCGCGTCACAGCCGCGCGATATCGTGATGTCGCAGACGGCATGGCGGGATCTGCTGCGGGTCAACCGCTGGGTCAACGAAACCGTCAAGCCGATGACCGACATGGATCATTGGGGCGTGATCGAGAAATGGTCGTTGCCGACGGACGGCTACGGCGACTGCGAGGACTACGTGCTGTTGAAGCGCAAGATGCTGATG
>JAQGKJ010000050.1 GCA_028290165.1 Bradyrhizobium sp.
TGAAGGCGACCGACCTCGACCTCGAGGTGACGGAAACGCTTGCGGCCGAAACCGCAACCGGCGGTTCGACCACGGTGCCGGCGCATATGTTTTACGATATCGTGCGCAAATTGCCCGACGGCGCGCAGATCGTACTGGAAGGCGACGGTGACCGCTCGGTGCTGGCGATCCGGGCCGGTCGCTCGCGCTTCACGCTGCAGACGCTGCCCGAGAACGATTTTCCCGATCTCGCCGCCGGCGACATGACGCATTCGTTCACGCTGGCCGCCGCCGACATGAAACGGCTGATCGACCGCACGCAATTTGCGATCTCGACCGAAGAGACCCGCTACTATCTCAACGGCATTTATCTGCACACCGCCGGCAGCGCCAAGGCCGCGACCTTGCGCGCGGTGGCAACCGACGGCCATCGCCTCGCCCAGATCGATCTGCCGTTGCCCAAGGGCGCCGTCGGCATGCCCGGCGTGATCGTGCCGCGCAAGACCGTCGGCGAAGTGCAACGCCTGATCGAGGACAACGAAGCCGAGGTCTCAATCGAACTGTCGCAGGGCAAGATCCGCTTCACCATCGGCAGCGTGGTGCTGACCTCGAAACTGATCGACGGCACCTTTCCGGATTACGGCCGCGTCATCCCGCAGAACAACGACAAGGAACTGATCGTCGACAAGAAGGATTTCGAGGCCGCCGTCGACCGCGTCTCGACGATCTCGAGCGAACGCGGCCGGGCGGTGAAACTGGCCTTATCCGCGGGCAAGCTTGTGCTGTCGGTGACCAACCCGGATTCTGGCAGCGCCACTGAAGAGCTCGAAGTCGAATACGCCTCCGACCCGCTCGATATCGGATTCAACTCGCGCTATCTCCTGGACATCGCCGCCCAGATCGAGGGCGAGGTCGCGGTTTTAAAACTCGCCGACCCCGGTTCGCCGACGCTGGTGCAGGACAAGGATTCCAAAGGTGCGCTCTATGTGCTGATGCCGATGCGGGTGTGAGGCTCACGTTCCAAAGTCGTCATTGCCGGGCTTGACCCGGCAATCCATCAAACTTCGAAATGTCCTATTGGGTGTACATTCTTGCTAGCGGGCCCGCCGGAACGCTGTATATCGGCGTGACAAACAACTTCGTGCGGCGCGTCTACGAGCATCGCGAAGGTTTGGCGGAAAGCTTCACCAAGCGATACGGCATCAAAACGCTAGTCTATTTCGAGTCCCACGAGACAATCGCCGCAGCGCTTCAACGCGAGAAGAATATCAAGCACTGGTCACGCGAGTGGAAAATCGATCTGATTGTCGCAGGCAATCCGGATTGGCGAGATTTATATGAAGATATTGTCCGCTGATGCGGACGATGGATTGCCGGGTCAAGCCCGGCAATGACGCATGAGTGATATGACCACCTCCCGCATCCATCGCCTGACGCTGACGCATTTCCGCAATTATCGGGCGGCGAGCCTGGAAACGCGCGGGGATGTGGTGGTGCTGGTCGGGCCGAACGGGGCCGGCAAGACCAACTGTATCGAGGCGATTTCGTTTTTGTCGCCGGGACGCGGCTTGCGCCGGGCGACGCTGGAAGATGTCGCCGACAACCAGGGCGACGGCTCCTGGGCGGTGTCGGCTGAGGACGAGAGCGCGCTCGGGCTCGCCACGCTCGGCACCGGCATCGACGCCCCCGGCAGCGAGGACGCCGCCACCAGCCGGCGCTGCCGGATCGACCGCGAGCCGGTGGCCTCCGCCACCGCGTTTGGCGACCACCTGCGCATGGTGTGGCTGACGCCTTCGATGGACGGGCTGTTTCTGGGTTCGGCGTCCGAGCGGCGGCGGTTCTTCGACCGGCTGGTGCTGGCGACCGACAGCGAGCATTCCAGCCGGGTTTCGGCGCTCGACCGTTCCTTGCGCTCGCGCAACCGATTGTTGGAGGTGCGCAATTACGATGACCATTGGTGCGACGCGATCGAACGCGAAACCGCGGAGCTTGCGGTTGCGGTTGCGGCCACGCGCGGCCAGACGGTGACAAAACTCGCAGCCATGCTGCACGCGCGCGGCGGCGCTTCCGCGTTCCCCTCCGCGCAGATCATGCTCGACGGCTGGATGGAAAACGCCCTGCTCAGCGAGCCCGCCACCGCGGTGGAGGATCGTTACCGGGAGATTTTGCGGAGCAGCCGCGCGCGCGACGCCGCGGCCGGCCGTACGCTGGACGGTCCGCATCTCACCGATCTCCAGGTGATCTACGCGCCGAAAATAATGCCCGCCCGCGACGCATCCACCGGCGAGCAGAAGGCGCTGCTGATCGGGATCGTGCTGGCGCATGACGCGCTGGTTGCGGAGATGACAGCCATCACGCCGCTATTGCTGCTCGACGAGGTGGTGGCGCATCTCGATCCCGACAGGCGTAACGCGCTGTTCGATGAGCTTAAAAAACTCGGCGCGCAGGTTTGGATGACCGGTGCTGATCCCGCGGCCTTCGCCGATATCGGCGCGGCGGGCGAAATCTTCAACGTTGACTCCGGCCAGATCGCCCGCCGCGTCTGAGCGCGCGAAGGGTTATAAGCCTAATGAAGCAACCGAACTGGAAATGCTCTCGGGCCGGCCAAAGTCACTGTGTCGCGTTCGACGATCCCGGCGTGCGGCCGCGGAGCACCTCGTCGATGATGGACTGGATCAGGAATACCGATCCTTTTTCGGTGAGGTGCGCCTGATCGCTCGCCGAAAGATCGCCGGCGGTATCGCCGATCAGCGCCAGGCAGCCGTCCGCATTGCACATGACGTCCCACGCGGAAATGAATTCAGCGCCAAGCGGGACCAGCCTGTCGCGGAACGCCGCGGCGGACCCGTCGGCAGCCGCGCGGCTGGATCGCTCCGGAATCAGCCGATGATGCAGCATGAAGTAGCGAAGCACCTCGTTGGGCAGCCCGCGCTTCCACCATGGCACCGAACCCAGCACGACAACGCGCGCGTTGGTCTCTTTCTTCAGCGCGATAACGGTTGCGGCCACGCCATCGAGATATCGATCCCAGGTGCCGTGCAGCAGCACGATATCGGGCTTGAGCTCGCGGGCGAGCGACAGAATCTTGTCGTTGACGGCGCGGCAGTTCGGCGTTCCCGCCACATCGGTGTTGAGCGCCGGAATGCATGAGCTGGAGGTGAACTGGGCGAGACCGAAGTCGTGGGTTTGCTGGGCCTTGCGCAGGCCGGGCAACAGCGCCGCTGCGGTTGAATCGCCCCAGACCAGCACAAGCGGCCGCCGATCCCGCTCCGCGCAGCTTTCGGCAAACGACATTTCATGGCTGAGATCGAGCATGCATTCATGAACCCGCCATTGCGACGTTTGCTCCGGCACATCGGTCATTGCGCGAATTTCCGCAGGCAGCCGGAAATCGAACCCACGCCCCTCGACGACAATGCCGCCTGCCGCGGCGACCAGCACCATCGCCGCGCACAGGCCGGCGATCCTGAGCGGGCTCGGACGGCCGAAACGAAAGGGGATTTCGACGAACCGATAGGTAAGCCAAGCCAGCACAAAACTCAGGCCGACGATCAGTCCGCGCTCCAATAGCGTCAACGGCGCGAATTTGATGATCGCGAAGAATACCAATAGCGGCCAGTGCCACAGATAGAGCGGATAGCTGATCAATCCGATCCGGACCATCGGCCGGCTGGCCAGAAGATGCCGGCAGCCCCACGCCGCCGGCGCGGACAACAGGAGCGCGCTGCCGGCGATCGGCAAAACGGCCCACCAACCCGGAAACGCGCGCCTGGTATCGAGCACGATAGCCGCCGCCGCGATCAGCAATATCCCGAAGCCGGCGCGCAGGTTGCTGGGGCGGGTTTCCTGGCTGACCTGGCTGCAGCTGCACGCTAATGCTGCGCCTGCAAGCAACTCCCAGGCCCGGGTGAACGGCAGGTAGAAGGTCGCCACCGGATTAGAGCCAATCAGCGCCACGTTGAGGATGAAGGACAACAGCGCGATCACGGACGCCGCAGCCAGCATGCTCAGGCGAAGGCGGGCGACCAGCATCAGGATCAACGGCCAGAACAGATAGAACTGTTCCTCGATGCCAAGCGACCACAGATGCAGCAGCGGCTTCTTGCCGGATTCGATGTCGAAATAGCCGGACTGCAGAAGCAGCGCGATATTGGCGAAAAACGCCGCACTGGCGAACACGTCGCCACTCAGCTGCGCATAGGCCGCCGGCAGCATCCACAGCCAGCCCAGCACGAGCGTCACGACAAGCACCACGATCAGGGCCGGGAAGATCCGCCTGATCCGCCTGTTGTAGAAGGCCACAAGACTGAAGCGCTGCTGATCCAGCTCGCGCACGATGATCCCGGTGATCAGAAAGCCTGAGATCACGAAGAAAATATCGACGCCGATGAAGCCGCCCGGCATCGCTTCCGGGAATGCGTGAAAACTCACCACCAGCATCACGGCGATGGCCCGGAGGCCGTCGATATCCGGCCGATAGCGATCTGAAGGCGTGGACAACATCGGCCAATCCGTGAGCGCGCAGGACCTCTCTCTAGCAGGTCTGCCGAACTCTGCCATTTCGGCTGAATTCGGCCGCATCACCCGCCGCGGCGGCGTAAAAATCCGGGCTTTCGCGGGCAGAGAGTGCTTTCCCGAATCGCGCTTTTGCGGGGCCTCCGAATCGACTTGCGGGAGCCTTGAAAAACACGCGAAAAATCCTATTTATTCAATAACTTGTTGAAAGAGACTTTGCGCTAGGCGCAATGCCCCTTTCATGGCACAAATAAACGATTCAGCGCCTGTTTTGCGCCGCTGATTCGGGACATCCTCGAAGGCCTCACATGACAGAACCTGCCCGGCAATCGATCGCCGACACTGAGCAGTCCATTCCTATCGAATACGGCGCGGAATCGATCCGGGTTTTGAAGGGCCTCGATGCCGTCCGCAAGCGGCCGGGCATGTATATCGGCGACACCGACGACGGAAGCGGCCTGCATCACATGGTCTACGAGGTCGTCGACAACGCCATC
>JAQGKJ010000055.1 GCA_028290165.1 Bradyrhizobium sp.
CGATCATGCGCATCGAGGCGATCATGCGCTGCTGCGGATCGTTGATGTCGGTGGAGTCGTGATAGAACGCGGCCAGCGCGCCGACGGCGGCCACCATGATCGCCATCGGATGGGCGTCGCGGCGGAAGCCCTGGTAGAAGCGGGCCATCTGCTCGTGGACCATGGTGTGATGGATCACGCGATTGTCGAAGTCCTCCTTCTGGGCCTTGGTCGGCAGCTCGCCGTAAAGCAGGAGGTAGCAGGTCTCGAGGAAGTCGCCATGCTCCGCGAGCTGCTCGATCGGATAGCCGCGGTATTCCAGGACGCCGGCATCGCCATCGATATAAGTGATCTTGGACTCGCAGCTGGCGGTCGAGGTAAAGCCCGGGTCATAGGTAAACATTCCGGACTGGGCGTAGAGCTTGGAGATGTCGATCACATCGGGCCCGACGGTGCCGCTCAAAATCGGGAAATCGTAGGTCTTGTTGCCGACGGTGAGGATTGCGTTTTTGGTGTTGGATGTTGCGTCCATCGTGAAGTCCCCGATGAGATCGTTGCGAAATCCGGCATCTGGCGAGCCACCATCAATATATGGATGGCGCGGCTGGCCGGCTATTCTGGAAGCACCTCGTAAATGGGTATCTTATTGCTGTGTGCACTGCAAGACGGCGACGCCGCGGCGGCAATACCACCCTATGTGGAGGCCTGATCAGCGAGCCGGGCCAGGCATTCCTGTTTTCCGAGCACCGCCAGCACGTCGAAAATTCCCGGCGAGGTGGTGCGGCCGGTCAGCGCCACCCGCAGCGGTTGGGCCACCGCGCCGAGCTTGAGGTTATTGGCCTCAGCGAACGCGCGCACTGCGGCTTCCGTGGTTTCCGAGGTCCATGGCGTGACCGCTTCCAGCGCCGCACGAAGCCGCCCGATCAGCTCGCGATTTTCCGGCGTCAGCAGGCTGGCCGCCTTTGGCTCGATCTCGAGCGGCCGGTCGGCAAAGATGAAGTAGGAGCCGTCGATCAGCTCGATCAGCGTCTTGGCGCGCTCTTTCAGGCTCGGCATCGCCTGCAGCAATTGTGCACGCGTGGTGTCGTTGAGTTTTGCCTTGAGATCGGAACCGCCGGCGACGTAGTCCAGTACGCCCTCGAACATGGTAACGAGGGATTGATCGTCGGAGTGACGGATATAGTGGCCGTTGAGGTTTTCCAGCTTGGCGAAATCGAACCGCGCGGCCGAGCGGCCGATCGCGGGCAGGTCGAAATCGGCGATCATTTCCTCGGTGGAGAATATCTCCTGGTCGCCATGGCTCCATCCCAGCCGGACCAGATAGTTGCGCAGCGCCGCCGGCAGATATCCAAGGGAGCGATAGGCATCGACGCCCAAAGCGCCATGGCGTTTGGAGAGTTTTGAGCCGTCGGGCCCATGGATCAGCGGAATGTGGGACATGTTGGGGATGTCCCATCCAAGCGCATCGTAGATCTGCTTCTGGCGGGCCGCGTTGATCAGGTGATCGTCGCCGCGGATGATGTGGGTGACGCCCATGTCGTGATCGTCGACCACGACCGCGAGCATGTAGGTCGGGTTGCCGTCGCCGCGCAAAAGCACGAGGTCGTCGAGGTTCTCGTTCTGCCAGACCACGCGGCCCTGGACCTGATCCTCGATCACGGTCTCGCCGGTCTGGGGCGCCCGCAGCCTGATGGTCGGCTTCAGGCCGGGCGGGCCTTCGGAAGGATCGCGGTCGCGCCACAGGCCGTCATAGAGACGGGTGCGTCCTTCCGCGCGTGCCTTCTCCCGCATCGCCGTGAGCTGTTCGGGCGTGGCGTAGCAGCGATAGGCCTTGCCGCTGGCCAGCAATTGCTCGGCGACCTCGCGGTGCCGCGCGGCCCGGGAAAACTGGTAGATGACCTCGCCGTCCCAATCGAGCCCGAGCCATTTCAGCCCGTCCAGGATCGCAGCAATCGCCGGCTCGGTCGACCGCTCGCGGTCGGTGTCCTCGTTCCGCAGCAGCATCTTGCCGCCGCGGCCGCGTGCGTAGAGCCAATTGAACAGCGCCGTGCGGGCGCCTCCGATATGGAGGAAGCCGGTCGGCGAGGGCGCAAAGCGCGTGACGACGGAGGAAGCCATTACAGGAGCGAGTCACGGATAAAGAGGGCATGCGGAAAGCGCGGTGGTGTATAGCAGGAACCGTGCATAACTAAAGCCTTCCTTAGGGGTTGCGGATTTGGCAGAACGTCCGCTGATTCCAAACGAGAACCAAAATGACAGCAGAACCGGTGGCGGCAGAGGTGGGGCGCGATTTCATTCGCGATATCGTCCAGGCCGATCTCGACGCCAGAAAATACAGCCAGGTCGTGACGCGCTTCCCGCCGGAGCCGAACGGCTACCTGCACATCGGCCATGCCAAGTCGATCGCGCTCAATTTCGGCATCGCCCAGGAGTTTTCCGGGCGCTGCCATCTGCGGTTCGACGACACCAACCCGACCAAGGAGGAGCAGGAATACATCGATTCGATTCAGGCCGACGTGCGCTGGCTGGGTTATGACTGGGGAACCGACCTGTTCTACGCATCGGATTATTTCGAGCGTCTCTACGAATGGGCGGAAGTCCTGATCCGCGCCGGACATGCCTATGTCGACGACCAGTCGCAGGACGAAATCAGGATCAAGCGCGGTACGCTGACCGAGCCGGGCCAGAACAGTCCGTTCCGCGAGCGCTCGGTTGCGGAAAACCTCGATCTGTTTCG
>JAQGKJ010000057.1 GCA_028290165.1 Bradyrhizobium sp.
GGATCATGCGCACCGCGCGCCGTCTCGGCTATGGCGCGGTTGCGGTCTATTCGGACGCCGACCGCGAAAGCTTGCATGTGCGCGAGGTGGATGAAGCGTTGCGCATCGGCGAGGCGCTGCCGGCGCAATCCTATCTGAATATCGCAGCGATCATCGCGGCTGCAAAAGTAAGTGGTGCCGACGCCATTCATCCCGGCTACGGCTTTCTCGCCGAGAACGAGGACTGTGCGCAAGCCTGCCGCGATGCGGACCTTGTATTCATCGGGCCATCGCCGGAAGCCATCAAGGCGATGGGCAACAAGGCCGGCGCCAAGGAGATCATGCAGGCGGCCGGCGTGCCCTGCGTGCCCGGCTATCAGGGCGCGGACCAGAACGATGCAACGATGCTCGCCGAGGCGAAAAAGATCGGCTTTCCCGTGATGATCAAGGCCGTGGCCGGCGGCGGCGGGCGCGGCATGCGGTTGGCCGCGGATGCCGCGGCGTTTCCCGATTGCCTCCGCAGCGCGCGATCGGAGGCGCAAAGCGCGTTCGGCGATGCAGGCGTGATCCTGGAACGCGCGATCATCGATCCCCGTCACATCGAGATCCAGGTGTTCGGTGACCGCTATGGCAACGCGATTCACCTGGGGGAGCGCGATTGCTCAGTGCAGCGGCGGCACCAAAAACTGATCGAGGAAGCGCCGTCGCCTGCCGTATCGCCGGAGTTGCGCCAGCGGATGGGGACTGTCGCGGTCGCCGCAGTCAAATTGATCGGCTATGAGGGCGCCGGCACGCTGGAATTTCTGCTCGATCAAAGCGGCGAATTCTATTTCATGGAGATGAATACGCGGCTGCAGGTCGAGCATCCCGTCACCGAGGCGATCACCGGGCTCGACCTGGTCGAACTGCAATTACGGATCGCTGCCGGTGAGCCGCTCGGACTTCGGCAGGAGGACATCAGGTTTTCCGGGCACGCCATCGAAGCGCGGCTGTGCTCGGAGGATGCGGCTCGTGAATTCATGCCGCAATCGGGGCGGATGGCGCTGTGGCAAATGCCTGAGGGAATCCGCGTCGAGCACGCGCTGCAATCCGGCTCCGAGATTCCACCATTTTACGACTCGATGATCGCGAAGTTGATCAGCCATGGCGCCACCCGCGACGAGGCGCGGCGCAGGCTTGTCCGCGGGCTCGAACAGATCGCGGCCTTTGGCGTGACGACCAATCAGGCGTTTCTCGCGGCCTGCCTGCGGCATCCCGCCTTTGCCGCGGGCGACGCAACCACGGCCTTCATCGGAAAGCATCGCGACGAACTGCTGGCGCCGCGCACCGACGCCGCCGCTGATGCCGCGCTCGCGGCATTGCTGCTCTATGTGACCGATGCCAACGCGCCGCCATGGCGGAACGGACGAACGCAGGCGGCGACGTTTCCGCTTCCGGTCCGGTTCGAGATGGATCATGTAATCCGCGACCTCGAAATCGTGCGCGAACGCGAAGGCGGCTACCTCGCAAATCTCGATGGTCGCGACTATCGGTTCGAGATCGACAAGTTAGGTTGCGATACCCTTCGTTTCCGGATCGACGGCCTCACGGAGACGACAAAATTCTTTCGCGACGGCGACAGGCTTTACTTCCTGCACCGGGGCGTCACGCTTGCGGTTCGCGATCTCACCCGGGCGGCACCGGCCGCAACAATTGCCGCAACGGATAGCGACGGGAAGGTTCGCGCGGCGATGAACGGCAGGGTCGTTGCGGTTCTGGTGAAGGCTGGCGAGCGCGTCGCGGCTGGCCAGCCGGTCATGACGCTGGAGGCCATGAAAATAGAACATGTGCATGCCGCGCCGATCGCCGGGGTGATTTCCGCGATCGATGTCGCCGAGGGCGAGCAGGTGACGACGGGGAAGATCGTGGTGGAGATCGAGGCGCACTGAGAACAATTCGTCATGGCCGGGCTTGACCCGGCCATCCACGTCTTTCTTTTTCAATTGCTGCAAAGACGTGGATGCCCGGGACAAGCCCGGGCATGACGGTGTCTTTACGTCCCCCGCCCCGTTCCCTCATTGAGAAAGCACGCCACCTGGTGCTGCCCGCCGATCCCGGCGAGCTTCGGCCTCTCGATCTTGCAGCGCTCCATCGCGTAGCGGCAGCGGGTGTGGAAGGCGCAGCCGGATGGCGGATTGATCGGGCTCGGCACGTCGCCATCGATCAGCGGCACCAGGCGCCTTGCCTTGGGGTCCGCCACGGGAACGGAGGCCAGCAACGCCTGGGTATAGGGATGGCGCGGATTGTCGAACAGCTCGGTCTTATCGGCGATCTCGACGATGCGCCCCAGATACATCACGGCGACGCGGTGACTGATATGGGCGACCACGGCGAGATCGTGGGCGATGAACAGATACGAAAAACCATGCTTGCGCTGCAGGTCGATCAACAGATTGATCACCTGGGCCTGGATCGACACGTCGAGCGCCGAGACCGGCTCGTCGCACACGATCAGGCTCGGCCCGAGCGAAAGCGCGCGCGCGATGCAGATACGCTGCCGCTGCCCGCCGGAGATCTGGTGCGGTTTATTCTGCATTTGATCCGGCCTTAAGCCGACCGGCTGGAACAATTCGGCGACCCGTTCCTGTTTCTGGCGGCCGGAAGCCAGCCGGTGCACGCCGAGCGGCTCGCCGACGATGTCGCCGGCGGTCATGCGCGGATTGAGCGACGCGAACGGATCCTGGAACACGATCTGCATCGAGCGCCGGTGCGGGCGCAGCTCCGCCTTGCCGAGATGGGTGAC
>JAQGKJ010000123.1 GCA_028290165.1 Bradyrhizobium sp.
TCTCGTGGCCGGCTGCATAGATGACCGCCTGCCCCGTCGGCGGCGTCAACGTCACGATCATGGTCACCACGGTCGCCGATTCAGGAATGTATTTCGACACATCGACCTTGATCGGTACCGGCTCGACTGGCGCATCGGGCGGGACTTCGGCCTGCGCAAGTTGCACAAAGGCGGGCGGCGGTTGCATATCCATGGTCTGGTTCCCTGTGACACTTGCAAGTCTACCAAGTTCAGTCTTGGCGAGGTGCCAGTAAAATCAATTCTTCAGGGTGTATTGCCGCCGCCATTCGACTATCGTTGGCGATTGGATTTCCCGACAGCGAGACAGATCGTTCTAGACGAGAAAAGGGGGACTCGTCACCAAGTCCCCCTTCATCACATGTTCGTTGGCGCTCAGAAGTTGAACGTCATACCGGTGGTCGCAGCTCTGATTGTCGCGCCGCCGATCGTGTCGTTGGCAGCATCGCGCGAGCAGACCTGGTAGCCATGGCCGCTCGCCCCAAGACAGTAGTGCGCGCCCGGACCTTGATTGAGCTGGGAGCCGACAATGTACCAACTGGCCCAGTCGTTGAAGTAGTAACGGGCGCCGATCGCATACTGGGTTGCATCATTGCTGAATAGGTTCGCCTGATACTGGCCGACGTCTATGACAGCTGCGCACGGCACACCAGCATTGACGTTGTTGAAGCTCAGACATGTGGGGTTACCCGGGCTCTTGAAGGCGTGAGCGTAAGATCCGCTGATGGCCCACTTGCCGATGTACTGCGTCGCACTGGCGAATACGGCGTCACGTGAGCGCTCGTTGAATGGTTGTTCAATCGCCGTGACTTCCCGCCTTATCCACTCGTAGAAGGCGTTGAGTTGCAGATCGCCGAGGCCATCGTTGAAGCGATAGCCGCCGCCGATCTTGGCAGCCCACTCGTTGTGGACGCCGGTCAGGATCTGAGAACCATCCGGCAGGAAAATGGGCCCAGCCGAACCTGGTGGCAAATTCACATTCAATTGAAGATTATCGTCGCCGTGACGGTTGACCTGCTCATGAAGCTCGTAGGCGGCGATCGCGGTAAATGGACCGTTCTTGTAAGTCAAAGCCGCGCTATAGGCGTTTCCGTAGGAACCGTCAGTACAGCCGTTGCCGCCGATGTTGCCATTAACCGCGCCGCCGGTGCCCGGGAAATTGCTGCCGCTGCCGCGGGCCGACGCGCCGTTACACTGAAATGTGTCGCCGTATGAATAGTCGGCGTTGTCCTTGGCATAATTCTGGCCTGGCGAGAGCAACGCACTGAACTGGAGGCCGTTGAAGATCGGCGATTCGTACCAGATCGCGTGGTTCATGCGCCAATCGAACTCGGCCCGGTTGTCGCCGCCGGTGTTGCCCATGATCGAATTGTAGTCGCCGAGCGTCCGCGTGAACGGATCCATCGCGGCTGTGGCTTTCTTGTAAGGCGTGTCGCTCTTGCCCGCCTTGACGGCGCCCCATGGCCCCTCCAACCCCAAGAAGCTGTCGCGCGTCCCAAGCGCGGCTTTCTCGGTTGGGGCTGACGCTATATCAACTTGAGATTCCAACTGCGCCACGACCGCCCAACCGTCCCAGCCATACGGCGCAAGGTTATGCCTGACACGAACACCGAAACTGGAAATATTGCTCGCTACCCCGAGTTTCGTTCCCTGATCGAAAACGGACGGATTGAAGACGTCGGCGGACACATCGATCGATCCGTAAAGCGTAACCGTCGTGTTATCGACCAAGGGTCCCAGGGGACCCGCCTTTACCGGTATGCCGCCAATGGTCCGGGCGGGTGCGGGTGGTGCCGGCGACGTTGCGACCGATGCATGCAGAACCGGATTGCCCTTGAATTTGCTTGGATCAGTCGCGGCCGGTGCCGCAGCAACGGCGGCTGCCGGCTTTGATGCGGACATACTCCGCACCTTCGCTCGCAGCTCGGCGTTTTCTTTTTCGATCTTGTCGAGACGCGCCATCACGTCATCGAGTGTTGCCGACCGCGCCGCGCCGCTAAACGACACCAGGCAGAGAGCAGCGCAGGCCGTCCCCGATAAAAGCTTATTTCTCATGGCGTTCTTCCCCACGTTCGAAGCCGATTCAACTTCCGAGCGAGGTGAGCGTAATGTATACCAAATGCCAATTGGAAGGCGGGGATGGACCCTCCGGTGAGATATTCGCAACCTGTCACAAAAATGGTACAGGGATACTGTTGCAGTGCAGCAATATGTCGCAGCGTTGTGCGATTTTGACGCATCTTCGGGTTGCGCGCACCGATTTGTATGAATTTACGAGGCTTTAACGGAGATTCACCTTCTGGACGCAATTTCTGGCGACCCCGTTACACAATTTATAGTTGCGGAACTCGGAAGTTCCTTCGCAGTTGCGAAGAGATGCAGACCAATCAGTCTGCCCACGGCTTCTCGCCGCGCCCGATGCGTTCCTTGATCTCGGCCTGGAACGCCGGTGGACCGAACGCAAACCAGTCGTCGTCGACTTGATAGATCAACAGCCGCTTTTTTTCCGAACTGAACTTCATCAGCCAGTCCAGCGCTTTTCGCTTGGGACGGTCTCCGACCGCGACCACCACATCAACCGGCAGGCCGTGCCAGATGAAATTGGCCGCCAGCATGATCATGTCGGATTTGTCCGGGCGCATCCATTCGGGCAGCGGACTTGAGGCCACCAGCCATCCGCAAATGAATTCGCGGCACGGATGCTGGGGACGTTCGCTGTAGATCGAGCACTGATGTGCGACGCTGAACGGACACGGCTTTCCCCGCCGGACCTCGTGCCCGCGCACTTCGATCTGCAGCCAGCCATCGCAGCAAGCCGTGCAGCTTCCGCAGCTTCGTAGCGTTTGCTCGCTCAACCGACTGCCTTTCCAAGAAGCTGGGTGAAACCAAATCGACGCTGCGGTTTAGCCCTCCCCCGAGGCTGGCCGCAACTTTTTTGCCGTTTGTGAACTGGATCACATTTGTCCGCCGATTCCCGGGGCAAGCTGTAGTCCACCGGATGGCGTAAGCCGATTTCAATATCCGGGGCTGGCAAGGCCGTTGGCGGTATACTGCGTCGACGGCCTTGTTCTTTATGCCCTGGATCACCCCATCCCCCACGCATCCGGCGCCGATATGGGCCTGGTCCTCGCAGGCTGGTGATTTGCCTTCCGCATTGAAGGCTTGCTCAATCCCGGGTCCCAATACCCGGAGGAAATACATCATGAGTGGGGAATCCATGCAGACGTCCGATGTCATCGGGCTGACAAAAGTCGCGCCGTTTTCGCGCCGCGGCTTCATGACCGCTTCGGCCGCCGTGACCGCTGGCTATACGCTGGCGGCCGGACCCGTGCGCGCCGACGTCATCAAGACCGACACCAACGGCCTTACCGCTGGGGAGCAAAAATAAAGGTGGCCGATGGCGAAATGCCCGGCTATTTCGCGCGGCCCAGTGGGGTCAGCAATCCGCCGGTCGTGCTGGTCGCGATGGAGATTTTGGGCCTGCACGAATACATCAAGGACGTGACGCGGCGTCTCGCCAAGCTCGGCGCGTTCGCCGTCGCCCCGGACTATTATTTCCGCAAGGGCGATCTCACCAAGATTGCCGATATCCAGCAGCTGCTCCCGGCCGTGAATGCCAAGCTGGACGCCGAGTTGCTGTCCGATCTCGACAGCACCGTTGCCTGGGCCAAGGCGCAAGGTGGCGACACCAGCCGGCTTGGTATCGTCGGGTTCTGCCGCGGCGGACGGACGGTGTGGGAATATGCCGCCCACAATGGCGCGCTGAAGGCCGGCGTGGCGTTTTATGGCCCGCCGGTCGATCCGCCGAACCCGCTTTGGCCGAAGAGCCCGACCCAGCTTGCCCCCGAGATGAAAGCGCCGGTGCTGGGCCTTTACGGCGAGGCCGATACCGGCATTCCCGTGGCCCAGGTCGAGGCGCTGAAGGCCGCACTGGCGGCAGCGAACAAGCCTGCCGACTTCAAGATCTATCCGGGCGCACCGCACGGCTTCCACGCCGACTATCGTTCAAGCTACCGCAAGGAAGCCGCCGAGGACGGATGGAACCAGATGCAGAGCTGGTTCAAGAAATACAAAGTGCTGAGCTGACGGGCACGTTCGTTCATTAGGCGCGGCGGCAGCGCCGCGCACTGTCATTCCTGCCCGGCAAAGGACCGGTCAAAGCTGTCCAAAGTGATCGCTGTTCCGATGCGGTTTGGACGTCTGCTCGACTTCCCAGAGCATCCATACGAAGGCGGTTCCCAAGCCGACGACGACGCCTAGAAACAGCAACGTCAGGCCCGGTGTTGTGAGCATGGTGAGCATCCATGATGCGATGCAAGCGGCGTACCAGCTGATGGCATTGGAAAAGCGGCCTCGGTGGAGAATACACCAAGGTCGCCTGGATTTTTTGCGGCCTTCCCCATCCTCAACTTTATTTGACCGGACCGGACGTCGTTGACGGCCCGATCAGTTGCAGACCTGGACAGGGCGGAGACGCCAGCCGTACGTGGTAAGCACGCGCTGCTGCACAACGTAGCAGCCGCCATCGTCGTAATAGGCGTCGTCGTAGGCGTAGTCCGGATAATCATAATAGTCGTCGTAGTACGGTCCATAAAGTCCGTAGCCCAGGCCAACGGCGAATGCGCCGAACCCGAAGCGGCGCCCGTGATGGCGGAAGCCGTGATCGAAATTGCGGCCACGGAAACCAGCGCTACGGAAACCGTTCGGGGCGGCGAAGGCATTGGCCGCTAACGGTCCGCTGCGAAATCCGCTGCGGCCAACCGCGGCTGGGCCGGCTGTTCCCATGGGGGCCGAGCGGAAGGCAGCGCCTCCGACCGCGGCTGGGTGGAAACCACCGCCTCCGATAGCGGCCGCGCGGAAACCGCCTCCGCCGAAACCGCCGCCGTGGAAACCGCCGCCACCAAAACCGCCGCCGTGGAAACCGCCGCCACCATGAAAACCGCCTCCGCCACCGTGGAAGCCCCCACCACCGCCACCAAAGCCGCCGCGAGCCGAGGCGGCGCTTGGCGCCAAGATGACAACCGAGGCGGCGGCCAATAACGCTATCATCGTTTTGCGCAACATGACTTCGCTCCTAAGATCAGAACGCTCCCGGCAGCTAGACGCGCGCGCCGAGAGATAGTTGCAGCTTCAGGGGAAGTTGATAGGCCGGCTGCGGGGGCCTTTCCGAAATCCTTCTTTATATCTGGAGGTGTCGCCGGCTTTGGATCTGGAGGTATCGCCGGACATGAGGGATCGCGAAGCAAAGCACCCGACGTGCGTCGCCGGCGGCCCTCGCTAGCAACCTTTGCAAATGCCCTTCAGCTTGCGATCGATCGCCTTGTTTTCGTCGTCGACCGCGATGTCGCCGCTGGTCGATGGACCGGGACCGGTCGCGGCTGTCCCGCCTCTGGATGACCCCGCCGACCCCGTCGTCATGGACGATCCTGTCGTGGTCGACGATCCCGACGAATTGGCGGTGCCGGCGCTGTTGGTGCCCGGCGCCGGCGGCGTAGCTACCTTCGCCGAATTGCCCGCGCCGCTCGGGTCGTTGCCGGAATTGTTGAGACCGCCGGCGTTGGCCGGACCCGATGGCATACCATTCACGCCGGCCGTCCCTGCTCCGGCAGAGCCGGCATTTGGCGTGCCCACGGCGCTACTGCTGCCGGCCGACGGACCGCTGGCAGCTCCGCCCGCGCTTCCGCTGCCACCTGCACCACCACCGCCGCCACTTTGAGCGAACGAACTGGCAGGGCCGATAAGGATTGCGATTGCCACGAGGGCCGATAGAGGCGCTTTGCTCATCTGAAACTCCCTTTGGGAGTCAACGACCTCTGACGGCGCAGGTTCCCGGATGGGAGTCGGTTCGCGTAGAACATGGGTGCGGCCCGTGCCTTTTTCGCATTTGGCACGGCGGACGATTCCGATGATACTCCTCCGGGAGGAGCCACGGCCTTTGCCGCCGCAACCGGCGAGCCTGTGGCTACCGCGGAAGGAGACGACGCGTGCGCAAGCTGATCGCCTTCGACGAGGACACTTTCGACAAGCTGAAACAGCTGGGGCGCGACCGGATGGCGACCATCCAGGAGTTGGCGGACGAAGCATTCGCCGATCTCCTCAAAAAGCACGGCATTCCCGTCGACCTGAAGGACGCGCTGCGCAAGAGCGCTTCGCTCGCAAAGACGCGCGCGGCAAGCAACACCGGATCGCGCCCGTCGGGGAAGACGAAATCCGAGGGCGACTAGAGCGCCGCCCTCAGCCGATCTTCTTCAGGCCTTTTTTGAATCGCGCCCCGTTGGCGACGTAGAATCTCGCGGCACTTCCCATCGCCGTGACCTGCGCGGGTTCGAGGGTGCGGATCACCCGAGCCGGCGATCCGATGATCAGCGAATGTTCGGGAAACTGCTTGCCCTCGGTGATCACCGATCCCGCGCCGACGATGCTGC
>JAQGKJ010000125.1 GCA_028290165.1 Bradyrhizobium sp.
TTCGCCGGCCTCGAAGGCGTGCGACGCGGCTGCCGCGCGGTCATCGCCAATGCCGCCAGTCAAGTCCGGCCTTCGCTGCTATGGCTCGGCCGCGTCATCAACGCGATGGGCGAGCCGATCGACGGCAAGGGGCCGTTGCCGTTGGGGCCTTCGCCGATGTCCTATCGCAACTCGCCGCCACCGGCGCATTCCCGCAAACGCGTCGGCGCCCCGCTCGATCTCGGGGTGCGCGCGCTCAATACGTTCCTGACCTGCTGCCGCGGCCAGCGGCTCGGCATCTTCGCCGGCTCCGGCGTCGGCAAATCGGTGCTGTTGTCGATGCTGGCCCGCAATGTCGATGCCGATATCACGGTGATTGGGCTGGTCGGCGAACGCGGCCGCGAGGTGCAGGAATTTTTGCAGGATGACCTCGGGGAGGAAGGGCTGGCGCGCTCGGTGGTAGTGGTGGCGACCTCCGATGAGCCCGCTTTGATGCGGCGGCAGGCGGCTTATTTGACCTTGGCGATATCAGAATATTTTCGCGATGAAGACAAGGATGTGCTGTGCCTGATGGATTCGGTGACGCGTTTTGCGATGTCGCAGCGTGAAATCGGGCTGTCGGCCGGCGAGCCGCCGACCGCCAAAGGCTATACGCCGACCGTGTTCACCGAACTGCCAAAGCTGCTGGAGCGCGCCGGTCCGGGCACGGGCGAGGGCACCATCACCGGCATCTTCACGGTGCTGGTGGACGGCGACGACCACAACGAGCCGATCGCCGACGCCGTCCGCGGCATTCTGGACGGCCACGTGGTGATGGAGCGGGCGATCGCCGAGCGCGGACGTTTCCCCGCCATCAACGTCCTCAAATCGGTGTCGCGCACCATGCCGAAATCAGCCGATCAGGCCTATCTGCCGGTCATCACCAGGGGGCGCCAGGTGATGGCCACCTATGCCGACATGGAGGAACTGATCCGACTCGGGGCCTATCGCGCGGGTTCCAGCGCCGAGGTCGACGAGGCGATCAGGCTGCATGAGCCGCTGGAGGGGTTTCTGCGCCAGGCCAAGGACGAGGTGACCGGCCTCGGTGAGGGTTACCGGCAACTTGAGCAAATCCTGAGGGATTTGGAAACGGAACGCTAACTTTGTCAGGCCATCATCCGCGCCACACAGCTAACGATGCCGGTGGGCCCCCTGGGGGATACCGGTCGTGTCCCGCGTTCAGATTGGGACTTCTGGGGAGTATGAGTCGATGAAGTCACGTGAAACCCTAATCCGCCTGAAGAAATTTCAGGTCGACGAAAAGCGCCGAAGGGTCGCCCAGATCGAAGGCATGATTGCCGACTTTCAGCGGATGTCGGTCGACCTGGAGCGCGAAATCCACTCCGAACAGGAGCGCGCCGGGATCAACGACCCCTCGCACTTTGCCTATCCGACCTATGCCAAGGCTGCGATCCAGCGCCGCGAAAACCTGACCCGTTCGGCCGACGAACTGCGGATCCAGCTTGAAGACGCCAAAAGCCTGCTGAGCGAGGCTTTCGAGGAGCTCAAGAAGGTCGAGCTCCTGGACGAGCGCGATCAGGCGCGCGAGCGCGCCGAGGAAAACGCCCGGGAACAGGCCGATCTCGACAGCATCGGGCTGATGCGCGCGCGCCTCGGGGCCATTGCCTGACGACCTTCCATCTCTCGGCAGCTGCAAACATGATCAAAACCCGGGCCGCGAGGTCCGGGTTTTTCTATAAGTGCAATGTCCACAGGCCCGCCATCGGTGGCTTGGAGGCCCGGTTGGGCGCAAGATATGATACGGACATCCGGACCGCCGCGCCCGGTGTATACGAAAGCGATGGGGGATCGCGATTTGGGGGACGCTGAATGCTGACGCCAGCTGAGTTGGTCTGGCTGATTGCCGCCGTTGCGAAGGGGGATCAGGCCGCTTTTGAGCGGCTTTATGCCGCGACGCGGGCGAAACTCTTTGGCGTGGTGCTGCGTATCTTGCGCCGACAGGATCTCGCCGAGGAGGTTATCCAGGAGGCTTACGTCAAGATCTGGAACAGTGCAGGACAGTTCAATCCCGGTCTCGCGTCGCCGATCACGTGGATGGCGTCGATTGCCCGGAACCGGGCCATCGACGTCGTGCGCAAAAAAGGCGAACTCTCGATCGAAGAGGAACCAACCGCCATGGAGGTGGCCGCCGACAGCCCCGATCCGCTGGCGCGCCGCGAGATGACGGAAGAATTGAAGCGGCTGCTGGAGTGTGTTGGCCGGCTGGAGCCGGATCGGCAAAAGCTCGTGTTGCTGGCCTATTACAACGGCTGGAGCCGCGAGCAACTGGCGGCAAAGTTCGAGACGCCGGTGAATACGGTGAAGACTTGGCTGCGCCGCAGCATGATGGACATCCGGGAGTGTCTTGGACTGGAATGATGGCCTACAGCGAAGACCATATCGCGCTCGCCGCGGAATACGCCCTCGGCACCCTCGATGCCGACGAGCACGCACAGGTCGAAACCATGATGTCCGTCGACAAGGACTTCACGGTGATCGTCCAGGCGTGGCAGCACCGGCTTGGTGTGCTGAACCAGATGGTCGGATCGGTCGAGCCGCGGCCCGAGGTCTGGGACAAGATCCGAACTGCCGTCGGACTTTCCGAACCGCAAGCGCCGCTGATGCTCCCCGAGGCGCCGCCGCCGGTCGCACCTCAATTCGTTGAACCTCCCTCGGTTGCGGATACCTCCAACGTCATCCGCTTCGCCAAACGGGCCTGGCGCTGGCGCAATGTCGCAACCGCGGCCATGGCGATCGCCGCCATACTGGTGGCGATGATCGCGGTCGGGGCCTATCAGCCGGATCTGCTTCCCGACAGCATTCGTCCCAAGCCGCGGACACAGGTGGTCGAGGTGAAGACCTCGTCCGCGCCGGTGCCGCCGTCCGGCCAGTATGTCGCGGTGTTACAGAAGGACGGCGGCTCGCCCGCGTTCATCCTCACGGTGGATGCGGCGACCAGGAATTTCACGGTCCGCAAGGTCGGCGCCACTCCCGAGGCCGGCAAGAGCTTTGAGCTTTGGCTGATCTCCGACAAGCTGCCGAAGCCGCGCTCGCTGGGCGTGATCGGGGCCGGCGACTTCACCGCGCGTCCGGTGCTGTCGTCTTACGATACTGACTTGGTCAACAACGCGACCTATGCGGTGACGGTCGAGCAGGCGGGCGGATCGCCGGACGGCAACCCGCACTCGGCGCCGGTCTTCACCGGCAAGCTGATCGAGACCGTGCCGGCGGCGGCTGCGCCGGCGCGTTGAATTGCAGACCCCACAAAATGAAA
>JAQGKJ010000138.1 GCA_028290165.1 Bradyrhizobium sp.
GACCGACTATCCGCACTGGGATTACGACGACCCGTCGCGGGTGCTGCCGGCCGGCGTCAGCGACGCCAACCGCGAGGCGTTTTACCTCGGCAATGCGCGGAAGCTGTACGGGCTCGCCTGATGGTTCGACATGTTGTCGCCCCGGTCGATGAACTGCCGCCCGGCACGCGCAAATTTCTCACCATCGGCGAGCGCCCGATCGCGGTGTTCAACATCAACGGCGAATTCTTCGGCCTGTTAAACCGCTGCCCGCATCAGGGCGCGGCCTTGTGCGAGGGGCCACTGATCGGATTGGCGCAGTCGTCCGACCCCGGCGAGATCGAATATACAAAACTCGGCGAGATCATCCGCTGCCCCTGGCACGGCTGGGAATTCGATATCCGCACCGGCCAGTCCTACTGCGACCCCAAGCGCTTCCGCGCCAAGGCCTATCCGGTCAATGTCGAGCCGGGCTCAAGCGTGGTGAAGGGGCCTTATGTGGCGGAGACCATCAAGGTCGTGGTGGAGAGCGATTACGTGGTGGTGGATTTATGACTAATTGTCGTTGGGGCCTCGTCCCTAGACTAGTCGATTGAGCGGGCCATCGGATTTCGGCTATGATTGAGTAGCGCTGCGCGACTTGAAGCAACCACATAAAGGCCGACAATCAGGCTGGGAAGGGCCCATGGAAAGGCTTGAGCTGACAAGGCGATCAGGATGACGAGAATACTACCAAGCAGGCTGTAAAGAACGGTCCAAGTGAAGCTAAGGCGCTGCCGGTTGCGATTCCAATGCCAGAGATTTGCCGGCAAGAGAGCCTTCCGGAGGACAATAAAGCGGCCAACCAATACCATCGCGATCCAGGTGATCAAAAAGAACTTTGGTACAAAAATCAGAAATGAGCCAAGACCGGTATCCATGGCCGGCGTGAGATCGTCCTGGGTGTAATCGTTTTCGAGCTGCAACAAGAATGCCGGAAACAGGGCCAGCCATGCCCCACTAGCGAGTCCCAAAAGACGCAACCTCGTCAGAGGCGTTGTTAAGTATCGCAACATCCGTACGTCCCATAACTTGAAGCGAAGGATCGCGATAAGCAGGACAGACGCCGTGAGGCACATGGCGAGTCCGGCGTTGTACAGTTTCAATTTGGAAGTTCGGAGCGAGATTATTTCTTGCTCGACGGTCTCCTTTTCCTCTCGAGTCGCTTCTATGTAGATACGTTCGTATTGAATCGTCAGCTCGGTAGCGCGCGCCTCGTTAGTGTGGGCAGGCATTCCGTGAGCAACGACAAGAAGCGCAATGCCAGCCACACATCCAACTACGCATAGTGCGGTGAAAATCGAGCCAATCAATATTCCCGCTTCTCGTGTCATATTGTCACCCAACTCCCGAGGAAGATTGCAACTGAAGGTTTATTCCGCTCATATTGAACCGGGCGTCGGTAGGGTCAAGCGGTCCGTATGTTGCGGAGACGTTGGCTGTGTCGGTGGAGAGCGAATACGTGGTGGTGGATTTGTAAGGTCGTTGTCATTCCGGGGCGATGCGAAGAATCGAACCCGGAATCTCGAGATTCCGGGTTCGCGCTATCGCGCGCCCCGGAATGACGGCATCAAACGGTATGCCCCATCATCCGCCGCTCCTTCGCGTAACGCACCAGCGCGACAAAGCGATAGATGCCGTGCACGAACTTGCCGTAGGGCATGGTGATGAACAGCGAGAACACCACGCCGAGATGCAGCGCCAATAGCGGCCCCATCGCGGCCGTGTCGCGCCAGAGCAGGAGCGCCATGCCGGTGAGAGAGGTCAAGAACAGCATGGCGATGAAGGCGATATCCATGCTGGCGCGCTGCTCGTCGACCAGTACCGGATCGCGCTTCCATCGTTCAGCGAGCAGCCCGGCGGGCCCGATCAACAGCCCGATGCCGCCAAGCGTGCCCAGCACCACCGGCAGGTCCCACCACGGATACGGCGCCTCGCGCGCGATCAGGTAATGATAAAGCGTTGCGACGCAGGTTGCGGCGAAGCAAAGGACAAAACCGTAGAACGTCAGGTGATGATAGATCTTGCGGCGGTCGCTCGGCCGCTCGTCCTCGTTGACGCAGCCGACGCCGCCGCCATCGAGATAGCGCAGCTGGGTTGTGTCCTTCATCGCCCGCCACAGCGAAGGCGGATCGGCCAGCATGCCGATGGGCTCGCCGATATCGCGCCAGAAGGCGCGTACGCCCATTACAAGCGCTGCGATCGCGTAGAGGAACGCCGCGCCGAACAGCGCCGCCATCGCGTTGTGCGGCATCAGCGTGTAGAACGCGCCCGGCCCGGTATGGATGCCGAACAGGACCTGCCGGTCGTTGAAGGCGGCAAAGCCGAAGATGAACGCCGCGACGCTCAACGCCGCGATGAGGCTGATCGCGAGGCCGTTGCGCGCGAAGACGCCCGAAAAGGTGTGCGGCCAGGCATAAGCGGCATAGGATTCGGCGCGCGCGATGGCGAACGTCCTGGGCACATTGACGTTGTATTCGTGCGGCGGCGAGAACTGGCAGTCGGTGTAGCAGGCGCCGCAGGCATGGCAGAGATTGGCGAGATAATTGAGGTCGCCGTCGGAGAACGAGCGGCGCATTTCCATCGCCGGAAATACCGCGCAAAGCCCCTCGCAATAGCGGCAGGAATTGCAGACCGTCATCAGCCGGTCGGCCTCCTCGAGGATGCTAGTTCCGTGCATTTTGCGCCGCTTCCCGTCCCGCGATCCGCCCGAACACGCTGCCGATGGT
>JAQGKJ010000144.1 GCA_028290165.1 Bradyrhizobium sp.
CCAGGCTTCGCGCCGGCGGCTCTTGAGCGCGTGTTCGAGGCTTTCTACACCACGAAATCGGGCGGTTTGGGGCTTGGTCTGTCGATTTGCCGGTCAATAATCGAAGCGCATAACGGACGATTGTGGGCCAGCGCAAACGTGCCCCGCGGCGCCACATTTGAATTCACCGTGTCTGCCCATCCAGACATTGCATCGTGATTGGTGCCTGGGCGCGGCCGCGGCGTGTCTGGTCCGGCTGAAAGCGATAGCATTGACGGCGGCCCTTATCCAATCACCGTTTGACAAGGCGCAGCGCTCCATCATCGCACGACCGTCCTTGGCAACGCCCTGGCGACCTCGCGAGCTTACCTGGCGAACAGCAGCGTCACCAGCTGGTCGACCAGATGTCGCTAGGTAGCCGCCGGGCGAGGAGCCACGTTCCTACCACTCGCGAGGCGCGCAGGTGGTCAATCGTAAACCTAAGTATCATCGTCTCAAACAAATGTAAGGCACTGATGAACGTCTGTGCAATGGTCCAATCCGTCTCTCTGTGATTGGTTGTAGTTCGACGGCGTTATGCCGTTCGAACTGGGACTGTGGAGGCGAAATGCTGAGCAAAGAATATTTGGCCACGGCACGGACCATACTCCGGGCGGCCCAAACAATGACCGACCAACGCGTTGCGAGTCAACTCAAGGCGCTTGCTGAGAACTATGAGCGGCGAGCTGAGAAAGCCGCACACGCTGATGCGGCTAAGGCATTGGCTCGGTCAGCTGCTCGCGAATGTGAGCGCATGGTGGAGTAACGGATCGCGAAAGGAAGGAAGCACTATCATGAACGTCATCATCCAGAAGCTTAACGGCTTGTGGCACCTCAGCGTCGGGTCGTGTCAGATCCGGACTCCGTTCTTGGAGACACAGGAACGCGCGCTGGTCGTTGCGTACGCCCGCCGGGTCTACCCGGGCGCCAAGATCTTCGAACGCGACTGACGGTTAAGAAGGGGATGGGGCAGCACTGACGCAGGTCAAGTGTGCTGCGCCGCGGGTTCAGCGCTCGGACCTATGAGGCGCTCTGGGATCAATGAATCCAGTCACGCTGGACCTAAATCGCGCGGCTCTGCGGCAGCAGCAAACATCTCCAAGACAGAGCACGATGTTTTGCTGATTGGCGGCGCCGATCCTGGAGGCGTTGCACGGCGCCACAAAGCCTGCTGTAATCGGCACCATGAACGATACCAAGTCTCGCGAGCGCATTTGGGTGGCCGGGTCCGCCGCTCCTATGTCTAGTTCTCGATAGGCAAGGCCGTTGGGCCGCCAAACTTGGACGGATCGTTGTAGCTAGGTGTGTCGTCGTAGTGAACCGTAGGCGGAAGCGCTGCGTAGGCCGAGCCCGGAACGGCGTAGCCAGGGAACCCTTGGCTAGGACGAACGATGACATGATGTCGCGGGATAGTGTGATGCACAGTCGCGGCGCTTGCAAAAGCACACAAGATCATCAACAGGCTTAAGGCCAAAAAAAGAACGCATCCATTGCCATAATTTCGTGATTGTCTCCTTTGTTCTGCGGACATTGTTAGATAGGAGACAACGATACCGTCACCATTAAAACTTTCATTAAGCGCGATAGAAAGCACCAAGCGGATTGGCATTACCAGCGCGCTGAGCGGCTCTTGACCGTGTGTTCGAAGCTTCTTACACCACGAAACCGTGCGGTTGGGGCTTGGGCTGTCGATCTGCCGGTCGATTATCGAAGCGCATAACGGACGATTGTGGGCGAGCCCTAACGTGCCACGTGGCGCTATCTTTCGCTTCATTGCGCCTGCTCATCACATCGAGTCTAGCGGGCACCCTTATCATCGGTGGTGACGCAATGGGACCATTACGGGGGATGCAGGATGAGCGTCTGCGCTAGGCAACGCGACCTGGGCCACGCGGCTTTGTCGGCGTCAGTTGCAATTGGTCGGCCATGCGCGCCAAGTCAGGCAAGGACGATGCCCGCATCTTGCGCATGACTTGGCCACGATGAACTTTTACCGTGATTTCGCTTACGCCGAGGTCGGCTGCGATCTGCTTGTTTAACCGCCCGCTCACCACGCACGCCATGACCTCGCGCTCCCGCGGCGTCAAAGTTTCGAAACGAACTTTCAGCTCTGCCATAGCTCGTTCCTGCTCAAGCCGCGCTCGATCGCGGGCATGACCGAGCTGAATCGCTTCAAGCAAATCCTGCTCTCGGAACGGCTTTGTCAGGAATTCGATTGCGCCACCCTTCATCGCCTGCACCGACATTGGAATGTCGCCATGTCCGGTGATGAAGATGATCGGCAGCTGACTTTTGGCACCTGCTAGTTCGCGCTGCAGATCGAGTCCGCTCTGGCCGGGAAGCCGCACGTCAAGCACCAGGCAAGCGGGTCCTTCTGGCCGATCCGCCGTGAGAAATTCGCTCACCGAACCGAGCAGGCTGACCCGAAAGCCCGCCGATCGAAGCAGCTTGCCTAGTGAGTCCCGCACTCCCGGATCATCGTCGATGACCATTACTGTTGGCGGTTGCTCTACCACATGTTCCTCGTTGACATGCGCGTTAGCCTTACCAGTCCACCATGGAGCATAGCGAGATTATCGCGTGGGCGATAGAGGGGACGACCAGCCCAATTCGGCTCCGACGGATCGCAGCCATCGGCGAAGTGGCCGATTGAAGTCGGCCGGGTTCTGCGTCAGGCGCCAGCTGCCCACCAAAGTCGAACCGACCAAGCTGGCAGCGCAACCTTTGTATATTGCGCACACTCCTATTTGGTACTCGATCTTTCCGCTCGATCAATAGTGGGCGCCAATGCGTGCCGTTATGGTGAAGTTCTCCTCCCTTGAGGCCGATCACTCCCTGCGGCCTCCATTGCCCCTCCAGCGCGGTTCAGGCTGGAGGGGTTCTTGTGAGCTAACAGGGGCTAGGGTGATACGAAGGTCGATGCCTGTGACGCAGCTTGCTCCATGGACCACAAATTTTTCGAAGCCAATCGTTGAGTTCCTATACATTTGTATAATCGAAGCACGTAGCGGTTGCGCCTAGGCTAGGTATGAAAGTGTCTCGCGGACGATATCCGTTCCTCCATAAAAGCCGCTCGCGGTTACCGGTCTTGCCAAGTGCCAAATAGCGGACCAATAGTTGCCATTGTCGATGACGACGAAGCGGTCGGAAACGCAATCGAAGTTTTTATGCGTTCGATAGGGTTGGTCGCCCAGGCATTTTCGTCGGGGGAGGAGTTCTTGCGCTCGCCCGAACTGAGCCGCACCGGCTGCCTGGTTGTCGACTTCGACATGCCCAAGATGAGTGGCCTTGATCTGCACAACAATTTGTCTCGATTGGGCAAAGAGATTCCCACCGTACTGATAACTGCCTATCCGAGCGATGATATTCGTGCCCGCGCACTTCAAGCGGGGGTCATCTGCTATCTGCCTAAGCCGTTCGATGAGAGCGACCTCCTGAATTGTATTCAGACCGCTCTAGATCGCGCAAAGGGAAATAGAGGCGCGCCTTAGTTTGCCTACGTTGCATCAAAGGCCGCTAGGCACGCGACAGATCGCCTCCGCCGGCCATCGGCGATGCAACTCAATCACATCGGCATTGCAGAGGGCGCCAACAAAAAGACCAGCTCGTCATCTGCCGGTTGATCTTTGTGCAACCGAGTTAAGCGACTGGACGCGCAGCGCAGGACGGTCGTACCGGCGCATGCTGTTCGTTCACGTCATTGTTCTCGCAGGGGTGCGGAGTTCGGCTCGACCCTTTCGCGTTGAGGCTATACCAAGGTTTTGGCCAACTTTCCGGGCGCACAATTGCGGCGTTTGCCGACCGACGCTAGGCATCGGGCACAGGAAATCCGTCATTTGGCTGAAACATGTCTGGCGCCGTAGTTCATAGGAAGCTGAGTTTTGGCCCTTTCGAACTTTCGATTGGCGAGAGGGTGCTCCGTCACGACGGTCAAATGCTTCCTCTCGGGGATCGGGCATTGGATATTTTGATCTACCTTGCCGAGCGTCCGGGTGAAGTGATCGCAAAGCAGGAGCTGATCGTCCACGTCTGGTCGGACGTCACCGTCGAGGAGGGGAGCCTCCGGGTCCACGTGGCCGCGATCCGCAAGGCACTTGGTGACGGCCAATTTGGCAACCGATACATCGCAAACATCAAGGGACGGGGGTACTCATTCGTCGGCACCGTCGTCCCCTTCGCTGGCAGTACGGAGAGCAGGAAGGACAAGTTACCCCGCCAAGGCAGGCTCCCCGTGCGACCGCTTATGATGATTGGGCGCGAAACGGTGATCAGGGAGGTTAGCGACAAGCTTCGAGACGAGCGGTTCGTAACACTGCTCGGCCCCGGCGGCATTGGCAAGACGACCATTGCCTTGGCTGTTGGCCGCGCTGCTGCCGAGGAGTTCAGCGGGCACGTCTATTTTGTTAACCTGGAAAGCCTTACTGATCCGCGCCATGTTGCGGGGGCTGTCGCGACATCCCTGGGACTTGCACTCAAATCGAAAGACCCCGGCTTGGAGCTGGCCGACCTCGTTCGTTCGCGAAAGCTTCTTATCATTCTCGATAGCTGTGAGCATGTGATCGAGGCGGTCGCCTCGCTTGCCGAGCAACTCTACCAGCAAACGGAAGAGATCCATGTTCTGACCACGAGTCGAGAATTGCTGAAAGTCGAGGGCGAGCATTGTTACCGGGTTCTTCCCCTTGATTGTCCACCAGACGGCCCAGCGCAGACGGCAAATGCCGTGCTTCGATATCCGTCGGTGCAGTTGTTTGTACGACGTGTGGCGGCCAGAGCGGGAAGCGTCGTTCTCACCGACGAAGAGGCGCCGTTTGTCGCAGAAATGTGCCGAAAGCTGGATGGGATACCGTTGGCAATCGAGTTGGCCGCGGGTCAAGCGGCCGCACTCGGTATCAAGAGCACTGTTTCCCTCCTGGCATCTCGGATGGGATTACTGAGACTAAGCCATCGGACGGCCGTTCCCAGACACCGGACCCTTAGGGCGACATTGGATTGGAGCTACAATCTGCTGTCCGACGGAGAGAGGATTGTCTTTCGACGCATTGCTCCTTTCGTCGGCCATTTCACCCTTGAGGGCGCGCGGTATGTCGCAGGCGAACTCGGCGCAGGCACCGGAGAAATTTTTGACGCAATCGCCGGCTTGGTCGAGAAGTCATTGATAACAACCCGGATCGACGAAACGCAGGCACAGTATCGGCTGCTGGACACAACGCGGGCATATGCGCTCGAAAAACTGGAGGAGCATGCCGAAGTCGACCCAATCTCCTTGCGGCATGCGGAATACGTCATCCAGCAGCTCGAATCGCAAAAAGAGGTGCTCTCGGCTCAGCCCAGGGCGGAAAGAGTTGCAGCCTATTCCTGGCAGCTCAGCAATGTTCGGTCGGCACTGGAATGGAGCTTTGGATCGCACGGTAATGACGAGATCGCGACAAGACTTGCGGCCGCTTCAACGCAGCTATTCATGGAACTGGCGCTATTGATCGAATGGCAGGCCTGGGTAGAGCAGGCGATAGCCCGGCTGGGAGATCAGCATAAGAACTCGCGTCAGGACCTTGCCCGCGAGCTCATGCTTCTGAACGGACTGTACTTGTATTCGAGTTGGACAACCGACATTCACCGCGCGCTCGATGTCGCCGCGCGAAGCCAAAAAGTAGCTTTAAAAACGCAAGATCCCGACGACATGGCACGCGCTGAATCGATGCTGGGCATGGTCAATCATTTGGCTGGACATCATCTTGCTGCACAGACGCATTTCGAAGCCGGCCTGCGCCACTCGGCAGCCGGCCCGCGCTTGCGCGCTGGGCACCATTTGTATCATCCCACCAGCTTTTTGCTCGTCGGCATGGCGCGCTCTCTGTTGTACAGGGGAGTACTCGACCAATCAGTGGAATACGCAAGGCTGGCGATAGAGGAAGGAGAAAAATCCGGTCTTCCGACAATATTGTGCCGATCCCTGATTCTGATTCTCCCTGTCTATCTAGCGCTGGATGATTGGCGGAAGTCAGAGCAGCACATTGCGCAATTAGCCGACCTTTCCGCAGCTCACGCCCTGAAGGCGTACCATGCGATGGCAACTGGTCTCCGAGGCCGCTGGCTTCTCCTTCAAAACAACGTTCGCGACGGCATGCCGTTGCTGAAGAGGGCGTCGGAAGAGCTTGAAGCTGAACGCCATGAAATGCTGTATATGGATTTTGTCGCCGATCTCGGTGCGGGTCTTGCTGTCTCTGGCAAGCACGAGTAGGCGTTGACGCTGGTGGTGAATGCCCTTGATGTCCAGCAACGCGGCGGAAAGCTCCTGAACGTGCCCACCCTGATGAGGGTGGAAGGCCTCATCATCCTGGCGTCCAGGTCGGCCCGGGACTATCCGGAAGCAGAAAGAAGCCTGCTGTCATCGATTGATTTGGCGAAACGTCAGTCCGCCACCCTGTTTGAATTGAAGGCCGCGACGGACCTTGCCGAGCTGTTGCAAAAGCAGGGACGCGTGCCAGAGGCCTATACACATCTCAGCGCGGCGCTTGATCTGATCGAATGCCCGCCGGGATAGTATCTCCCGATCACA
>JAQGKJ010000156.1 GCA_028290165.1 Bradyrhizobium sp.
GGCGCCCCCCACGTCATTGCGAGCGAAGCCGTCATTCCGGGGCGATGCGAAGCACCGAACCCGGAATCTCGCGATTCCCCGATGCGCGATTGCGCATCTGAGGTGTGGTCCTTCGGACCATCCCGGAATGACGGGCAATTTTCAAATCATCCGCGCCACGACGGGAATCCTTCGCAGCATCGCGGTGAGCGCCCAGCTCATCGACAACGTGCCGGCGAACACGATGGCAAATTTCACAAATGGCCAGAACGGATAGTCATACAGCACGTATTGCAGCCAGATGATGAAGATGTAGTGCACGAGGTAGATGCCATAAGCCAAAGGCCGCAGCGCATCGAGCAGGGTCCAGCGGGATTCGGAAAAACGTAAGAATATCGCCGATACCGTGAACGTCATCGCGGCGCTGTAGCACGCAAAAGCGAGGCCATAGCCGGCTTTCCAGATCGGCGGCGGGGAATCGAAATTCGCCACCCAATTATGGTGGGCGTAAACCAGGACAAGGATCGCAACGTAGAACACGAACGCAAAGGCGAGCCAGGCCAGCCAGCGCCGTGCGAGTTCGCCGTTCTCCGCGAGCAGCCCGGCTCTCAGCTCGACCGCGCCGACGCCGACGCCGACAAAGAAGGATGCGGCATAAAGCAGGATGCGGCTGGTCTGGATCGGAAGCGGGAACCGGCCCAATTCCAGCCAGCTGACGTCACCGAACGCCAGATGCATCGGCAGATAGGTTGCGATCGAGACGATCAGAAATGCGGCGAAGGCCGCCATCGGCCGGTTGCGCAAGGCAAAGATGCGCTGCCCGAGCGCCGTGATCGCATGAGGCGCCATCGCCCAGACGGCGGCGACGATCGCATCGAGCGCCAGCAGCACCCACAGGAACCATGCAGGACCCGAAGGCCACGGCCCGACCGTGATTGTCCGCCACCAGTAATGCAGGAAACTGAAATCCGTCGTGCCCGGCAGATGGTAGCGCAGGAAGCTCGGATAATACGCGATCGGTATCAGCACGAAGACCGACACCAGATATGGCACCCCTATCCGCCAGGCGCGCTCGCGCAGGAAGATCGCCGGTCCCTTTCGCACCAGGCTGTCGCGGACGAACAGGCCCGAGATGAAGAACATAAAGGCCATGAAGAAGCTGTCGTTGAACAGCACCACCAGATCGAAGCCGAGCCAGCGCATCGGATCGCCGTGGCCGAACCAGGTGTAGTTGAGGACGGAGTGGTGAAGCAGCACCAACAGCGTGGTGAACGTCCGCGCCCGGTCGAGGGCTGCGATGCGCGCCGGCGCCATCATGGCCTGATTGCTCTCGTCCGGTTTCCGCAGCATCTAAATCCGTTCCAGGCCGAGGCCGGTCATCGGCCGTTTCGGTCAATTGCCAAAGGCGTCGTAGATAATCTTCTTCAGCGTTACCTGAACGTGCATGCGCCCGAATGGAGAGTCTTCCATCATGACGAAAAACATATCCTGGGCGCGGTCGACCACAAGATAGACGCCGGTGGCGCCGTCCCATTTGATCTCGCCGAGCGAGCCCGGCGGCGGCGGCACCGCATTGCCGGGATCGGTCCGGACGCCGAAACCATAGCCGAACCCGAACCCGTCGCCGGGGTAGTAGAAATAATTGCGCGCGACGCCAGATCCCGGCCCGATATGATCCGTGGTCATTGCGGCGAATGTCGGGGGGCTGAGATAGGTCTTGCCGTCCAGCGTCCCGCCATTGAGCAACATCTGCCCATAGCGCGCAAAATCGGCGATGGTCGAGACCATCCCGCCGCCGCCGGATTCCCATCGCGTGATGTCGAGCGAGTTTCGCTCGACATGCCGGTCTTTCGCCAGCGGCTGGGCGTAGCGCGCCCGCTCGGCCGGATCAGTCAGAAAGAATTTCGTGGTGGTCATGCCGAGCGGATCGAGCAGGTTAGCCTTCTCGAATTGATACAGCGACTGTCCGGAGACGACCTCGATCACGCGGCCGAGAATGTCGGTCGAATGCCCGTAATCCCAGAGCGTGCGCGGCTGCTCGGCCAGCGGCAGTTTTGAGATCCGTTCCGCGAATTCGGCATTGTCGAAATCGCCAAGATAAATGCCGTCATAGGCGGCCTTGACCAGCCCTTCGCCATAGAAGCCGTAGGTAATGCCGGAGGTGTGCAGCAGCAAATCCTCGATGTTGATCGGCCGGCGCGGCGGCACCAGATTGAGCACCGCCCGTCCGGAACCATTCTTCCTTTCGATGCCGACCTTCACGCCGGCAAAAGAGGGAATGTACTTGCTGACGGGATCATCGAGCGCGATTTTTCCCCGGTCGACCAGCATCATGGCCGCTACGCTGGTAATCGTTTTGGTGACAGAGTGAATCGGAAAGATCGCATCCGGCGTCATCGGTGTTCCCCTCCCGACGTCGCGCATGCCGAAGCATTTGAAATAGACCGGTTTGCCGTGGCGCTGGATCAGGACGATGGCGCCGGGAATCCTGCCGGCGGCGATTTCGCCGTTGATAAAGTCGTCGATCTGCGAAAGCTTTTCGCGCGACAGTTCTGCGCCCGGCCGCGGCCCCAGCTGCAAGATGGCGGCCGGCAAAGGAGTAGCCAGCGAGATCGCGGCGACCAGCGAGATGAAGGTTCCGGATAAAGCAAGATTGCGCGCAAACATTGCTGACCGATCGTTTGGACGGACCGACGTTATTGCATTGCCGCGGTCCGATCCAGATGGCGGGAGGCCGGATCGCGATCAGCTTCCACCCGGCAGAAGCCAAAGCCGCGGCACGCCGCAGCAGCGCGAAATTCACAGCGCAGTCTTGCGGGCGAAATCGACATAGATCTCGCGCAGCCGGTCGGTCATCGGACCGGGTTTCCCATTGGCGACAGTCTTGCCGTCGATGGTCACCACCGCCTGCACGAATAAAGTGGCGCTGGTGATGAAGGCTTCCTTGGCCGCCAGCGCCTCCTCGACCGTGAACGGCCGCTCCTCGACGCGAAGTTGACGCTCTTCGGCCAATGCGACCACCGCCTTGCGGGTGCAACCGGGCAAGATCGCGGACGAATTCTGCCGCGTCACCAGCACATCGTCCTGGGTCAGGATGAAGGCCGACGACGAGCCGCCTTCGGTCACCTTGCCGTCCTCGATCATCCAGGCCTCGCCGGCGCCGGCTTCCGCAGCAGCCTGCTTTGCCAATACCTGCGCCAATAGCGCCACGCTCTTGATGTCGCGGCGCGCCCAGCGGATGTCGGGCACGGTGATCACGCCGATTCCGGTTTTAGCCGATGGCGCGTTGACGATGTCCTTCACCGAGGTGAACATCACCAGCGTCGGTTTTACCCCCTTGGGAAATGCGAAATCTCGCCCGCTGTCGGCGCCGCGCGTCACTTCGATATAGACCATGCCGTTGATGAGGTTATTCCGGACGATCAGCTCTTTCTGGATTTCCTGGATGCGATCGATCGTCTCCGGCAAGACAAGCGCGATCTCCCCGACCGAGCGCTCCAGCCGCGCCAGATGCGAGGCGTTGTCGATCAGCTTGCCGTCGAGCACCGCCGCGACCTCGTAGATGCCGTCCGCGAACAGAAAGCCGCGATCCAGGATCGAGACCTTGGCTTCACCGAGAGGCACGAACGATCCGTTGACGTAAGCGATCCGATCCAAGCGAAGTCTCCTATGGGGGAATGCGAAGTGGTTGTGCGGTTACCGTATACGCAAATTGTTGATGCCGCGAAACCCTCGTGCCGTCATTCCGGGGCATGCGAAGCATGAACCCGGAATCTCGAGATTCCCCAATGTGCAATTGCACATCTGAGGTTCGCGTTTTCGACGAGCCCGGAATAACGGTGGGGCTTAATGCGACAAAATCTTCGACAGAAACTTCTGCGCCCGGTCGCTGCGGGGGCTGCCGAAAAAGTCGGTCTTCAGCGCATCCTCGACGATTTCGCCGTTGTCCATGAAGATGACGCGGTGCGCGACCTTGCTGGCAAAGCCCATTTCATGGGTGACGACCATCATGGTCATGCCCTCGCGCGCGAGATCAACCATGACGTCGAGCACTTCGGAGATCATCTCGGGATCGAGCGCCGAGGTCGGCTCGTCGAACAGCATGGCGATCGGGTCCATCGCCAGCGCGCGGGCAATCGCGACGCGCTGCTGCTGGCCGCCGGACAATTCAGCCGGGTATTTGCGGGCGTGGTCCGTGAGGCCGACCCGCTCGAGCAGTTTTGATCCCTTTGCCATCGCCTCGTCATGCGACCGGCCCAGCACCTTCTCCTGCGCCAGGCACAGATTCTCGATGATCTTCAGATGCGGGAACAGCTCAAAATGCTGGAACACCATGCCGAC
>JAQGKJ010000175.1 GCA_028290165.1 Bradyrhizobium sp.
CATTGGTGAAGCTAATGTCTGTACTCCCCGACCGACATCTTCGCGTGTGACCACGGCTGACGGCAGGTCTCCTGGCTCGCGGGTCGTTACCCTTCGTCGCCTTCCCAGGACCGAGATTCCCAGTGGCATATGACGAAAGATTCACCGCTTACAGTTGCGGGGGCAGCCACGGCATTGGGGGAGTTTCCCCGCACCGCATTCCCTTTTGATCCCCAAATGAGGGAACCGTCGCGAATATCTAGAAGTTTGCCGGGCAGGGAGTCAATGCTCATCGTTCGGGCGCGGGGCTTGGCCGCCATCGGGTACGCATTTTGTTCGCCAGCCCCGCTTGTGCCCGACCTCAATCATTGTAAGAGCTTGGCAGCGAGCGGACGTTGCCGCTTGAGGACGATGGATGAGCATTCAGAACGTCATGGTGACGGCAGACATCGCGGCGCGGCGGCGCGCGAGCGTGATGGCTGCCCTTGTCGTGCTCGTCGTGCTGCTGGCGCTGCTCTCCCTCGGTATCGGCCCGGTGCGGCTGTCGCCTGTGAGCGTAGTCGATGCCCTGTTCGGCGGCAGCAGCGACGTGGCGCAGGTGATCGTGCGGGAAATCCGGCTGCCGCGGGTGATTCTGGGGTTTGCGATCGGTGCCATCCTTGGGCTGTCCGGCGCGGCATTGCAGGGATTGCTGCGCAATCCGCTGGCCTCGCCGTCGCTGTTCGGCGCGCCGCAATCGGCCGCCTTCGGCGCGGTGCTGATAATCTCGTTCGGTCTTGCCGATGTGCGATCCTACGCGCTGCCGGTCGTAGCGATCGCTTTTGCCTTCGCCTCGGTATTCGCGCTACTCGCGATCGCGGGCCGCAATGCGGGCCTGTTGATTCTCATTCTGGCGGGGCTTGCGATCTCGAGCCTTGCGGGAGCGGCGACCGCGCTGGTGATGAATCTTTCCAGCAATCCCTTCGTGGTACTCGAAATCGCGTTCTGGCTGCTCGGCTCGCTGGAGGATCGCAGCTTTCGTCATGTGATGCTGGCGCTGCCGTTCATCGTGGCCGGCGCGATCGTTCTCCTGAGCCAGCGCAACGCTTTCCGCGCGCTCAGCCTCGGCGAGGAGACCGCGCAAAGCCTCGGCGTCGATGTCGGCCGGCTGCGGCTGATGGTGATCACGGGCGTCGCGCTTGGCGTCGGCGGCGCGGTCGCCGTCACCGGCACCATCGGTTTTATCGGTTTGGTCGCGCCCCATCTGATGCGGCCCTTGATCGGTCACGACCCGACGCGGCTGTTGGTGCCGAGCGCGCTTAGCGGAGCTGCGCTGCTGCTGGCCGCCGATATCGCTGTGCGCATCATTCCCTCGACCAGCGACATCAAGGTCGGCGTCCTGACCTCGATCATCGGCGTGCCGTTCTTCCTCTATCTGATCGTGCGCGAACGGCGCGCGCTCGCCGGAGGCGTCGCATGACCGGAAAAACCCTTCTCACCGCACGGGGCGTCAGCGTTGATTTGACCGGACGCACCGTGCTGGAGGATGTTTCGCTGTCGCTATCGGTGGGCCATCTGGTGGCGCTGGTGGGACCGAACGGCGCCGGCAAGACCACGCTGCTGCGCGCGCTGGCGGGACTGGTGCCTTCTAGCGGTACCATCAATGTCGGCGGCGATGCGCTGGCGTCGCTCCCTTTGCGCGAACGCGCGCGGCGCTTTGCCTATCTGCCGCAGGGCCACATCGTGCATTGGCCGCTGCCGGCGCGGGACATCGTGGCGCTCGGCCGCTATCCGCATGGCGCGACCGACCCGGCGCGGCTGACGCCCAGAGATAGCGAAGCCGTGCTGCGGGCGATGCAGGCGACCGACGCCGTGCAATTTTCTGACCGTCGCGTCACGGAGCTGTCCGGCGGCGAGCGCAGCCGCGTCGCGCTGGCGCGCGTGCTCGCGGTGGAAGCGCCGGTGATCCTGGCGGACGAGCCGACATCCTCGCTTGATCCGCGGCACCAGATCGATGTTATGAAAACCCTGCGCGCTGCCGCCGACACGAGCGCGCTGGTGATCGTGGTGACGCACGATCTGGGCCTTGCCGCGCGATTTGCGGATACGATCCTGGTGCTGTCGGATGGCCGCCTGGTGTCGCAAGGCGCTCCCGCCGAGGCGCTCTCGGAACAGGTCATGGGCGACGTGTTCCGGATCAGTGCCTATCGCGCCGAATATCAGCGCGAGGCGGTGATCGTGCCGTGGGCGGAAATTTGAGGCGCGGCATGAGCGGGCGCGTCGGAGATATAACCCGATCGGTTGCGGTCGTACCTTTTGCGCTGCTCGGCGCCCTATGGTTGGCGCCCGCGCTTGCGGCCGGCCCGCGCATCGCGTCGATGAATCTCTGCACCGATCAGCTGCTGATAACGCTGGCCGATCCTGCGCAAATCGCAGGTCTCAGCCGGTATTCGCGCAACGCCGGGCAATCCTTTGCGGCATCGGATGCGCGCCGCTATCCGAGCCTGTCGGGCGGCGCCGAGGATATCCTGGTGCTCAAGCCCGATGTCGTCGTCGCGAGCCTGTTCGACAAGCGTTCGACGCGGGAGCTCTTGAAGGCCAATGGAGT
>JAQGKJ010000180.1 GCA_028290165.1 Bradyrhizobium sp.
AGTGCTGCAGCCGGTTGGGATTTTCGCCGTAGCGGCCATCCTTCGGGCGCCGCGACGGCTGCACGTAGGCCGCGTTCCAGCGCTTTGGGCCGAGCGCGCGCAAGGTGGTCGCGGGATGAAAGGTGCCGGCACCCACTTCCATGTCATAGGGCTGCAGGATCACGCAGCCGTAATCCGCCCAATAACCCTGCAGCGTCAGGATCAATCCCTGGAACGAGCGTTCCGGGCGCATATGCGGAGGCAGGGTGTCCATCGTCAGATCGGGTCTTCGCGTTTTAAGGGGCGGCCAGACGCGCGGGACCGTATCGGCGGGGGGAGCTGGAATCAAGGCAATGGCAAGGGGGATTTGGCCCCAAAATGCGGCGGCGTCAGTGCGCCGGAGTTCGTGATCTATCTCGATCAAATTGTGAGCAGCGAAAGCCCCAGCGTCGGGTAAGACGAAGCATGCTCCAAGCATGCCCGCCGGTCCTCAAGGGGTGATGCCCCACCCCGAGGCCGGCGCAACTGTTTTCGAGGCCAATTCGCTGAAATCAGCCCGGGCGATAGGCGCCGGTGTTGGGGTCGCGCCGCAGGGTGGGAATATCGCCCGACCTCGCAGCTTCGGCGACCCGTCTGAGGCGGGCCTCTTCCAATTCCCTGTTCACCCTCACGGCTGTCCGGTAGGCCCAGCGGACCACGGCCAGCCCACCCAGGGCGCCCGCAAATGCGATCAGCGGCGGCATCGGTCGATCCTTGTCGTTCATCCATCACGCCCCCGGTTATATTGTCGCGCAACCTGATCCCACCTGCAATCGCCTTATCCGGGACTAAATGGCGCGGGTAAATTCGAGTTCAGAATCCGAATTTGGCCCAAATTGCCCTGCTCTCCAGTGCCGAAATCAGCTCATCCGGCAGACCCGCGATTCCTTCCAGGTCGCTCAGCGTTCCCGCGCCCGCCGACCTGCGGCCGAACAGGCCCGACAACAATCCGCTCGCAGGCGCGATCACCGGCGTCAGGACCTTGTCGCCATAGCGCGCACGCAGCGTCGAGCGCAGATCGCCGATCGCATCCGCAAGGCCCAGCGACACCGATGTTTCTCCCGCCCAATATTCGCCAGTGAACAGCACATCGTCAGCGCCCTTGAGGCGAGCGCCCCGGCTTCCCTTCACCAGCGCGATGAAGATGGTGTGGATCTCGCGCTGAAGTGCCTTCACGCGCGCGACATCATCAGGGTTTTCGGGGAGGAACGGATCGAGCATCGCCTTGTGCTCGCCCGCGGGATAAAGCCGCCGTTCGACGCCGATCCTCTTGATCAGATCCTGAAATCCGAAGGAGCCGCCGACCACGCCGATCGAACCCAGGATCGACGATGGATCGCAGAAGATCTCGTCACCGGCGCAGGCGAGCATGTAGCCGCCGGATGCCGCGACATCCTCGACGAACACCAGCACCGGCAATTTCTTTTCCGCCGCCAGTTGCCGGATGCGAAGATAGATCTGGCGCGACTGCACCGGTGAACCGCCGGGCGAATTGATCACCAGCGCCACCGCCTTGGCATTCTTTGTGGCGAAGGCGCGCTCGAGCGTTCTGGCGACGCCGGCCAGCGACATGCCCGGCCGCAACGGCGTCACCGCGCCGATCAGGCCCGACAGCCGGACCACCGGCACGACCGCGGTTCCACGCCGCAGCCGCGCCGGAATCAATCCCATGCACCTGTCGACCAAGTCCGGCCATCCGCCGCGATGATCAGTTTGTTCCGTCATGCCATTACCTCGAAATTAACAATTTCTTATCACGCGACTGTCATTTGTTCGTGGAACGCCATTTGCATTGCAGTGCCGGGCTAAACTGCAATGGGGCAGCGGAGAAAGACATGAAAATCTACCTGCTGATGGGTCTGATCGGTACACTTTTGACGGTGATTCACTTCACTTCGGCGCCAAAACAGCGGTCGGACACGCTTCCGCAATAGCTGTTCCACGCGCGGCTGAGCGACTGAGCGAATCTTCAAGGCAGTGCCAGCGGCAGTATTGCCTTCCCGGCCAGAATATCCTGCACCTGTTTATTAGGCACTCCTGACTCATCATTGAGCAGCAGCGCGGCTTGCATTTGGAGAGGCGCCCTTCCGCCTTTGACCGCGCGAATCAGTACGCGAATCGCCGGGCTGTTCCCGTCGGCATGAACCGGGAGAATCATCAGGCTGCCAAACCCGCGATCAAGCGCCGCGAGCACCTCGGCGAGGCTATCAGCTCGCCAGATCAGGGTGAGCACGCCGCCGGATTTCAGAATGCGCCGGCTTGCGTGAATCCAGCTCTCAAGCGTCACGGCAGTAGCGACATGCGCGATCTCGCGTCCCTTGTCCGGTGAGACTCTGTGGCGTGCCGGATCATTGAACGGCGGATTCATCAGGACGACGTCGACGCTGTCAGGCCTCAGGCCAACCGCGGCAAAGGCGTCGGCGGCAGACGTTACGTCCAGCACGATGACATCGGCCGCAATCGCGTTCGCGGCGGCATTGCTGCGCGCGAGGTCGGCGAGCGCCGCATCGATCTCGACCAGAACGAGCTCTATCCCGGCCACGCGTCTGGCCACCGCAAGGCCTGCGGCGCCGACGCCGGCGCCCAGATCGACCACGCGATCGCCGCAACGCGCCGCGGTCGCGGCGGCCAGCAGCATGGCGTCGTGACCCGCGCGATGACCCGACTTGCGCTGGCGCAGCCGCAATTGCCCGCCGAGAAATGCATCTTCGGTGAATTCGCTCGCGTCAGTCATCGGCGCGCAGTTCGTGGGCAAGACCCGCATCGGTGAGAAGCTGTCGCGCCTGCCGGTTATCGTCTTCATGAACCAGGATCCGGCGCGGCAAGACCCCGAGCGAACCTTCGATAATGCTCATGTTCTGGTCCAGCACCAGATGATGGATGTTGGCGCCATCGAGCAGCGCGCCGACCGCCGAAACCAGCACCATATCGTTGGTCCGAACCAATTCCCGCAACTTTTCTCTCCTTATTCGCTCAGAGTCGCGGCGGCATGATGCGCCTCAGCCGCTTCATGCCCTTGCCGCGTTCGCCCGCGCTTTCTATTGTTATCGCGTCAGGATAGACCGAATTGGGCAAATGTGGAGACCAGCGTGGCGGTTATTGTACCCTTCGAGAGCCCGGCCGGTGCTTCGATAGACGAGTTGGTCCGGCTTGTCGCCACCGACATGGAGCGTGTCAACGCCACCATCCTGTCGCGAACCGGTTCCGAAGTCACCATGATCCCCGAAGTCGCCAACCACCTGATTTCCTCAGGCGGAAAACGGCTGCGCCCGATGCTGACGCTGGCGATGGCCAATCTCACCGGTTATTCCGGCGACGGCCACATCAAACTCGCGGCCTCGGTCGAGTTCATGCATACCGCGACCTTGCTGCATGACGATGTGGTCGACGAAAGCGAACTCAGGCGCGGCAAGCTGTCCGCACGGATGCTGTGGGGCAACGAGGCCAGCGTTCTCGTCGGCGATTTCCTGCTCGGCCAGGCGTTCCGCATGATGGTCGAGGTCGGCTCGCTGCGCGCGCTCGACATTTTATCATCAGCCGCGGCGACGATCGCCGAAGGTGAAGTGATGCAATTGGCGGCAGCGAAAAACACCGCCACAACGGAAGACGAGTATCTCGCGGTGATCCGCGGCAAGACCGCCGAATTGTTTGCCGCGGCCTGTGAAGTCGGGCCGGTGATCGCCAACCGTCCGAAGGCCGAGCAGACCGCCTGCCGCTCGGTCGGCATGAATCTCGGCATCGCCTTCCAACTGGTGGACGACGTGCTCGACTATGGCGGCAAGGCCGCGAAACTCGGCAAGAATGTCGGCGACGATTTTCGCGAGGGCAAGATCACGCTGCCGGTGGTGCTGGCGTTCCGCCGCGGCAACGACGCCGAGCGCGCCTTCTGGGTCCGCGCGCTGGAGCGCGGCGAGATCGGCGACGGCGACCTCGACCATGCGACCGGCCTCATGACCAAGCATCGCGAGCTCGAAGACACCATCAACAGCGCCCAGCATTACGGCTCCATGGCCGTCGACGCGCTGGCGCTGTTTCCGTCCTCGCCGATGAAAACCGCGCTGGAGCAGGTGGTGGCGTTCTGCCTGGCACGGTCGCATTGATGCGATATGCAAACGCGTAGGAGGGTTGAGCGCTTGCGAAACCCATCTCTTCATTTGCGAGGGGTGATGGGTTTCGCGAAGAGCTCAACCCATCCTACGATTCCTCGCCTCGAGACTTTCGCTACCCCAGCGTTCCGGCGTGTACCCACCACAGCGGATGATCGACCCGCAGCGCTTGCGCCGCGCGCTGGGCGACTTCGCCATCGTCGAAGATCGCAAAACAGGTGGCGCCCGATCCCGACATTCGCGCCAACCGCACGCCCGGCGTGCCACGAAGCGCCGACAGCACCTCGTCGATGACCGGCTGAATGAGCATCGCCGGGGCGTCGAGATCGGTGCTGCCCTCGGTCAGCATCGCGATCCAGTCGTCGAACGAGGCGCCAGCTTCCGGCCAGGCCACCGCCCGGATCACATCGGTGGCGCCGACCAGCATCTCGCCGTGGCGCAGGCCCAGCGCCGTGAACACTTCGCTGGTGGCGACCGGCACGCGGGGAGTGACCAGCTCGCAGGGCATTTTCGGCAAGTCCAGCGGCAGCAGCGTTTCGCCGACCCCGGTCATGACGCAGGAGTGTGAAGATAAGCACACCGGGACGTCAGCGCCGGTCAGCCGTGCCGCTTCGATCACCCTGGCATCGTCGATCGCAAGTTCGTTCGACCGCGCCAACAGCCGCAGCGCCGCGGCGGCATCCGCCGAACCGCCGCCGATGCCGGCGGCGACCGGCAGCTGCTTGTCGAGCGTGAATTCACCGA